>NZ_JASCAQ010000051.1:0-50843 GCF_029967685.1 Erwinia sp. V90_4
GTAAGTTCCGGCCAAGAGACTGGCTGGCTTACTACGTGCGCGTGGTGGATAAGGAGATACGCGCATGAGTAAAATTTATGCTGACTGGAATATAGCTCTCCACACAGAATGCCCTAACTGTGAAAATTATTTTGACCTAATCGAACAAGATGACGATTTTTGGGTTGACGGCGGAAGGGCTGCGGTTTGCGAACACGACACACCACGCACTAAAGATGTTGCTGTGGAGTGCCCGGAATGCGGCCATGAATTCAAAGTGGATTTTTGCAACTAACCGATCCCCACACTAACCCCTCCATCTATCTACTGAGGTAATCTGGCGAATATCCACAGGTTCGATTCCCGTCAGGTTCGATTCCCATCGGAGAAACACTTATGCAACATCACCTGCAGCCAGACTCACTGGTTGACCTGAAATTCATCATGGCCGATACTGGATTCGGAAAGACATTCATCTATGACCGCATCAAAGATGGCACCCTGCCGAAAAGTAAGCTGATCCATGGCCGCGCCCGCTGGCTATACCGTGACCACTGCGAATTCAAAAACAAGCTCCTGAATTGCCTTAATGGGTAAATGCGCGGGTAAAAACAAATACACTTCTGAAATACCCCTTCCCAATCAACCCCCTGCACTACTGATTCGATGTATGCAGGGGACACCATTTCTCGATTCCATCCCCTCTATCGTGGTTCGCATAAACGCTTAAAAGTCGGGTTCAACTTAAGACACTCTTTCGCGATGGTTCGTTGGCAACCACGCGCCATAACAGATAAAAATAGTCGTACTTAAGTTATTGATTAGCAGAATCAATAATCGCTTACGACATTCACACTGTTAGTTATATTGTTTAATTTTGGAATTAAAAACCCTAAAGATGCTTATTTTTTTCATAAAAACTCTTCTGACTTAAGCTGATAAACATATATATATCACCTCTATTTCAACACATAATAAACACCATGCCCTGATAAGGATTAAGATATATAGGGAAAAATATTTTTATTGGTTTCAGCAATGTTATCATCAGAAATTTAACTTCCCGCAGCATCCTGAGAATTTATTAATTATCGGCAAAAATCTATTTCAATCTATCGACTCAATGATTATAAACTAACAGCAAGGAAGCCACCCTAAATAACAAGAAACTGGCTCCTAATAGATTAATAAAACAAAATAAAATAATTATGACTTATTAGCCGTAAAAAAATCACGCATTGCACATAATCAAATTAGGATAACTTTTTAAGGATTCCATGATGAATGTTCAGAATATAGCAGTATGTGGATTAGGATATGTTGGCCTTCCTGTTGCTGTAGCACTTGCTCAACATTTTAATGTGATGGGTTTTGACGTAGACACCGAGCGGATAAGTCATTTACGGGACTTTAATGATTGGACTGGGGAAGTTAGTCGAGAAATACTCGCTCACTCAACACTTCAACTCACTGATAATATAGAAGATATTAAAGGTTTCGATTTTTTTATCGTCGCAGTACCAACCCCAATAGATGAACGCTGCGCGCCAGATTTTACCATGTTGAAAGAGGCGAGTCGTTTGATAGGCTCGGTGCTGACACAAGGAAGTACGGTTGTTTTTGAGTCGACAGTATATCCGGGTGCCACGGAGGAAATCTGTGCTCCTGAACTGGAAAAAAGTTCGGGGCTTCGTTGTGGTATTCATTTCAAAATTGGCTACAGCCCTGAGCGAATTAATCCAGGTGATACTGAACACCCGTTCGAAAAAATTATAAAGGTGGTAGCAGGCCAGGATGAGGATACGCTGGAGCGAATCGCCAGCGTCTATGAAACCGTGGTCGAAGCTGGCGTTTTTCGCGCTTCATCAATCAAAGTAGCTGAAGCTGCAAAAGTTTTAGAAAATACCCAGCGCGATATTAATATAGCCTTGATGAATGAAATATCTAAGATTTGCGCACTGATAAAAATAAATACTTCTGACGTGCTAAAGGCTGCGGGTACGAAGTGGAACTTCATGCATTTCACACCAGGTTTAGTGGGGGGGCACTGTATTGGCGTAGACCCTTACTATCTGACATCTAAGGCTCAGCAATATGGCTATCATCCCGAAGTCATCCTGGCAGGACGACATATTAACGACAGCATGGCTGAGCACGTTGCCTCCAGACTGGTCCAAATTTTGGCCTGTAGCAAGCGGCTCGCATCGTCAACTCGTGTCGGTATTGTTGGCATCACGTTTAAGGAAAATGTGCCAGATATTCGCAACTCGAAAGTCATCGATCTTTATAGAGAGTTAGGACGTTATGGCGTCAATTCACTGGTAAGCGACCCTCTTGCCGACCCAATTCAGACGGAGCGCGCATACGGGATGACTTTAGTTGACCCTTCGTTACTGATAGACCTCGACATGCTGATACTCGCCGTTCCCCATACCCAGTCGGTGAAACTCATTTATCGAAGGCTCGATCAAATGGTGGCGAAAGGTGGCGTGTTATGCGACCTCCGTTCAGTACTGGAACCGTCCCGGTTACGTTCAGACATTCTTCACTGGACGCTGTAATACCTGGTTCAACATGGAGTAATCATCCTATGACTTCCCTGAGTATCTGTCCGATAGGAACCTGTCGTATCCATCAGCCTTTGCGTATCTGCACACAGCACTATCCAATAGCGCTCGAGCAGGGGCGTAACTATGGTTATATCCATACCAGCACCGAAGCACTGCAGCAGTTACATTTTATGAAAGGAGAAAAAAAATTTTCCGATGATATAAAACCACTTATTTTCCGACCAGGTACATCTGCCAGTTTTGTCTTAACCCCTCACCATCAAGCAGATATCTATATGGTGGAGATTTCATCAAACAAGCTGCATTACATCGATGATCAACCGATTCAGTGTAATTATACCTATCGCTATTTCAGTGATTTCTTTGCCAACAGTGAGCGCACAAAGTTGTTCTGGTCAATGGCGGGAGATGATCAGATCAACGCCCGACGTAAAGTCCTTGAGGAAATGCCGGTGTTTCAGCGCCTGTCGTCGGACGATCGTGAACTTCTTGCCCGCATCCAAAGGCGAAATCTTGCTGACGATGAGATTGCACGCGATATGGAAGAAATCACACAAATCATCGGCCGCGATAAGCTGGTGTTTGTCACACATGTTAACGCTTGTACCGCAGACAGTGCGGTCATTAATCGGCGAAGCGCACTGATCAAGTTGGTGCGTGAGAAGGGTAAGCACCTGGACGTCGCCTGCTATGACCCAACACCGTTAATGCGCCGGCTCGGGCAGATCAACGCCATTGCCAATGACGGGCTGGATTTAGCGCACTATACCGATCTGTTTAATGAGCGGCTGGGTGAAGACTGGTACAAAATTTTTGTCTTGCCGCGACTCGATGCCTCGACTTTTCATGATGTGCCCTCACCCGAAGAGAGCCAGCTTGCCGAAATCGAGGCTCTATGGAACGCCGGAAAGCACCTTAGTGCCTCACGACAATTACATGAGGCTTTGCGTAATCAATTCGACTCACGTCGTCACCGTATTCTGCTCGGGCGCATGCAGTATGAACTGGGCGACTTTGAGAATGCCATCCGTAATCTGCAGTCGGCCAAAGAGCAGGGCGACACCAATGATGAAAAAAACGATCTGATGCTAATGCGGGCCTATTTCAGAATAGGTCAATATCGCGAGGCCCGTTTGTGCGCGCAAGCGTTGCTGTCAGATGAAACCGTCACGCTGGAAATTATGCATGTCTGTGCAGTTTCGGCAACGCATCTTAGCGAGCATACTGCTGCGCTAGGTGAGTGGAAGCAGCTGTTTCGCCTGAGCGATGACAAAGCCGAAGCTGCTCAGGCAGTGTTGAGCCTGCTGGAAACGATGGCAGATAAAGATGCTGTGCTTGACTGGGTAGAAAAAGTGCTTGAGGTACTGCCAACGCATGGTCCCTGTTTTGTTGTGTTGTGGAACCAACGGCTGGCAGATGCAGATCGGGCGGGCCTGCTCGAACTTGCATCCCGACCCGTCGTTTTGAGCGAACAGGAGGCCTTCAATCTGACATGCCGCACTGCTGAACAGGGTTTTGCCCTGCCGGCAGCGTTACTCGTCGTAGCGCATGCACTACCTGAGAGCCATGACCCTGGGGTAACGACATGGATCAAAAATCAAGCTGGCAAATGGTTGCAGGAGGGTATGAGCCAGCTTGATGAAGGGGAGCTGCTAAAAGCTGCGGATAATATTCAGGCACGAGCCTGTCTGCCTGCAATCAACAATACGCTCAGACGTGCACGGCGTTCACTGGAACAGAAGATGCGCGTTGATATACGCCGTGCCTTCCAGCAAAAACGTTATGAAGAGGTCATGGAGATCTCACTTATCGCTAGCCAGACTCTGACAAGTTTTCCCGAACTTAATAGTTTCACGGGCCGGGCGGCATATGCGCAGGGAGACATCACAACAGCGTTGCTTTACTTGAGACGGGCCGCCAGCGAAGAAGACGCGACCGTCGTGGCGAAGGTTTTATTGGCGCGTACTGCCGCACGCAGTGGAGAACATATCGAAGAAGCCATTGACACCTACCAGGAATTGCTAGGAAGTCATCCGACGGAGGCATGGGTCAGCGATGAAGCAAAGCGGCACATTCCCCGGTTGGAGAGTCGCCTGACGCGCGTGGCGCGTGAGATGTTGACGCAAGGCGAATATGACAAAGCATGGGAGCTACTCAAACGCGCTGAAAATGTTGATGCGAATAACCCGGCGGTCTCACGGGAGAAAAAACGCGTAATTTCGGCACTCTATTCCAGACTTAAGTCCCTGGCTCCTGACAATGTCTCTGAGCGACTGATGATTGGCGAAACGATCCTGCGTTTTGCCCCCGATGATACGGTAGGACTTAAAGCCGCAGCTACGGCGGCAATGCGAACCCATCGATTTACCGAAGCCCTGCACTACTGGTCTTTATTACGGACGCACTCTGAAAAACCAGAATTGATCGATGCCAATATCAATAAATGTCATTTGTGGATTGACCGTGCGCAGCGCAAAAAACAGCCTGATACTTTTATGCCAACGGTTTCCATTTTTCCTGCTTTCGATAGCCCATGTTCCCACGCTGAGTTGGTAATGGATCAACCACTATGAATGAATCGAACAAATTAGTTTCGGATCTGCATATTGCGCCGCTCCACGAGCTTGAAAATACGCGTGCTCGTCTGGCAGAAATACTTAAGCTTTGCCTTACAAGTGATACCGCGCATCGTCATCTGGAAGAGGCTGAAAATCTGGCGAACAGGTATCGTAATGACACTAAGGTACAAGCGTTTTGGCTGCAAATCAGGGAGCGAACGGGAGACAGCGCAGGTTTGAGCGAGCAATGGGCTGCGCTTTTGCTCAATTGCCCACAGGATCCTGCTCTTTTACGTCTCTATGTCCGTTACCTGATGAAGGCGCAGCGTAAAGGGGAAATCCCCGCGCTGATTGACCAACATCTGCCAGAAAATATGGAAGATATGCACTCTGCCCTGGCACGCGCAGGGATAATGGTGGATGCCCATCTGTACGACAGGTCAGATACCCTGTTTCTTAAACTGATTGACCGCTATGATCATCCGACCATACGGGTACGATTCGCCAAAAATTTGCACAAGCGCGGTTTGTTGTATGAAGCGATTGAGGTGCTCGCTCCAGTCGCTGAGGGTCAGGATCCGGATAGCCCGATCGGAGACTTCAATATTCGGCTCATGGATGACTACGACTTTTTCTGTCGGCTTGAGCCCAGCGGCAGTATTGTCGGGCAGCACATCTCAATGCTGTCACTGAAGCATGCATTGCTCCATTTCCGTTATCGGGAAATTGTCGCAGGGAAGGCGCAACCATCACGCATCGCCTTGATCACAGGAAGCCTCGGACCCGGGGGAGCCGAACGCCAGTTGGCCAGACTGGCCTGCTGCCTGACGTCTCCCCGCCAACTGCAAGAAGGGGCAGAATACCCGCTTCAACATCCACTTCTCATCAATGTCATCGTCAAGCGCTATACCGCAACGGTTGCTGAAACGAACACACATAAGCAGCTAGATTTTTTTCTCCATGACCTCCTTGACGCTGGAATCAAAGTGACAGAGATAAACAATCTGCCAGTGAATAACCTGTTCGCTTTAACAAACGGCGATCCTGATTTTCTCAGACTACTGGAGCATCTCCCGGCTCAAGTGCGCTATGGCTTAACACGTCTGTATCCGTATCTTCTTGAAAATCGTTTTGATGTTGCCAGCCTGTGGCAGGACGGAACCTGTTTCTTTGGCGCGCTGGCTGCGTTACTGGCTGGCGTGCCCGTCATTCATCTGGTGTTTCGCGGCCTGCCGCCTAATCTGCGTGGCGCACGCTACAAACCTGAATATCGTTTACTGTACCAGGCGCTGGCTGAAATTCCGGGGGTCTGTTTTATCAGTAACAGCAAAGTGATTGCCCGGGAATATGCTCAGTGGCTGGATTTGCCTATCGAACGTTTCCATATTCTTTATAACGGTGTGCCAGTGCCAGCCATCGGCGCTCCGGGCAAAGAGGAAAGCAAATGGCAGGAATTTTCGCAACATACCAAGGGTGCCACCGAAACCATCGGCGGAGTATTCCGTCATGAACCCGATAAGCAGCCACACATATGGGTCAGGCTGGCACATCACTATTTGCAGCGCCGCCCAAATGCACGCTTTGTCATGGTGGGCGATGGCCGATTACTGGAAAGCACACGCAATTTAGTGAACGAACTGGGGATCCACCAGCATGTGCTGCTGGTGGGATTATCCCGACACGTCGGATTCTGGTATTCGAAAATGGACGTAAAGGTACTCCTTTCACTGTATGAAGGATTACCCAATGTGCTCATCGAGGCGCAGCTGTTGGGGGTGTTAACAGTGTCAACACCTGCAGGCGGCTCTGGCGAATGCTTTATTGATGGCGTAACCGGACACCTGCTCTCCCGCGCAGAGAATCCCGATCTTGATGAAGCCTGCGACAAAATTTCATTGCTGGTGGATAGCCTTCACTCCAGTAAAGAGGTGCGCGAGATGGCAATTACACGCGCACGTAAGCTGTTTGCTGTCAACGCAATGCGCGATACGTTCATCGATTTATGTCGATCTTCAGTCATGCATAACGAACTGACTACGGTATAGACATCTCTACGTTTAGCTGAGGTTACGCTTATTCATTTCAGGATGATGTTTTAGAAGAAAAAAGATGCGTTTAAGGGAGGATGGTGTGAGGAAGATACGCTTTATGGAGAGACTGATGCTGTTACTCCTGGCCTGCACGACACTACAGGGATGTGGCTTACCACGCGGTGGCCCCCTGCTCAGCGAAATAGAAAAGTCGTACAACCAGGGAGGTATCCAACTGCTACCCGTGACGCCATCACTCGCAACAGCCAGCCGAGATGCACAACATGCCAGCTTTCCCGAAAGCTTTCTCACTGCGACGGAAACCGACCTCACCCGTTTGGCCCCGGGAGACAGTGTCAATGTCATCCTCTGGGAAAGAGACGGCCTGCAACTGTTTATGCCGGACACTGGCGGCAGGGCCGATCTGGGAGAACTGGTCCTTGACCACGAGGGGGCAATCTATCTGCCCTATGTGGGAAAAATTCCGGCGAAAGGACTCACCATCGCACAATTACGCGATGCCATCATGAGACATCTACACGGCATCGTGAATGCTTCCGCTGTGAACGTACAGGCAGGGTCACGGAGTAGCCAGATGGTAATCGCACAGGGCGATTTATCTAAATCTGGCGCATATCCGCTCAATCAGGCAACCCGCAGATTGAGCGGGTTACTTGCACAGGCCGCACCGGATCAGCGTAATCCTGAACAAATGGCAATCACGGTGCAACGTTCCGGGGAGTCGGCTTCTGTTCGTTTGGCCGATATCTATCGTAATCCAGCTCAGAATATTGCGTTACAGCCAGGGGATGTTGTCGTTGCGCATAACGTGACTCAATATTTCACTGTATTGGGCGCTGCCAACGGGCAAAAACGTCTCAGGCTGAGTAAACGTAATTATAGCGTTGCCGATGCCCTTGGTGATGCCAGTGGCCTGAACGACAGCCAGGCCAACCCTGGTGCTGTTTTCCTGATGCACACACCTGATGCAGATAGCTTTGCTTCAGGAACGGAAGCGCAGCCAGTTGTCTATCAATTTGATTTTACACGGCCGGAGCAGCTGGTCCTTGCCAGCCACTTCGTGGTGCACGAAGGTGACCAGATTTACATTTCGGACGCACCATTTACTCAAGTACAAAAAGTACTTTCTGCCTTCAGCTCAACGCTGGGTTCCGTTCGCTCTGTCACGGGCATAGAGCAATGAGAGCGGATATTCATCATGAGAAGTTAACACAACCAGCCGCGGTGTCTGCTGATAGCGACCTTGATTTATTGCGTCAGCAGGTAGATGCCGCCACGAGCCTGGCGCTGGAACCGCTTGAAGTTTCATTGGCGACATTCCTCAGCTCACTGGCGCGTCTACCACATGCCACGATCGGTCAACGACGCGCAATCTACGAGGCGATCCAGACCGGGCAGAAAAGTGGCCTCACCCGTATTGGCGCTGAGGATGCGCTGGTGAATGTTCGTTACCGCCAGCTTCGCATGATCATGCGCTATCTCGAACAGGATATCCGGGCTGGCGTTGACGTGCTGGCTGAGGGTTTTCATTCAACAGATCTTGAGCGAGATTACCAGCGGCTGGAGGCAGGCTATGCCATGAGGGTTGCACAGCAAAAGAGTCGGGCTGCGCGTGCAGCGAAGTCCAACGCATCTGCGGCTGAGTTACTCACCCCTCAAGAGGCCGAGCAGTGTTCGTCACTGGGGATACGCATGAATCGCATTCATGCCGCTCAACAGCTACGGCCGCTGGAACGTGGTGCTTCGTGGCCAACCACACTGATACCTTTAATCTGTTTTCTTCTGCATGTTATTCGCAATGAAAGTCGGGTGGCGTTACTGTGGGCGATGCTTGCACCTGCCTTACTGCTTGGCTTGATTTCAACCCCCTATTTCCTGACAGGCGTTCGCTATATTTTGGGTATGGATGTCGCGACATTCGCACTGTTGGGTGCGATTACGTGGATTATGGTTCGGCAGATCGTCTTTCGCAGCAGTACCCACTATGTCGCATCGCGCGTATTAGTTCATTTGAGTGTCATCACGCCACTGCTGTGTTCTCTGGCTTATGCGCTGATCCAGCTCGGTATCTATCTGGTGGTATATCTGGTGCTGCTGCCTGCCGGGGCTTATCTGAACCTTATCACTCCCCCCGACCAGTGGATGATGGTTCTTTTTTATGTGCTGATGATGGCGTTGGGGGCAACCGCAATCGGTATCCTGTTTGGCAGCATCGCCTCAATCTGGCCCTATTTCCTGCGTTTCTCTGCGGTTATCGAGCGTTTCCTCCAGGTGTTCTCCAGTGTTTTTCTTGTTTCAGAACAGTTACCTGAAACATATCGGAGATATTTTTTGTGGTCGCCATTTGCGCACGGCATGCAGTTAATGCGGCAGGCTTATTTCGAGAACTACACATCACAAGATGCAAGCCTTAACTATTTTTTTATCATGCTGGTGATCCTGGTCGCCATTAGCTTGCTCGCTGAACGTCTGTTGCGCTGCAATGTGCAGCCAATGTGAGGACCCATGATCCATCTGACTGGTGTGACCGACTGTCCGCGAGTATTTGGCGAAAGAAAACTGCTGCTATCGAATGTTGATCTGGTGCTTGCGCCCGGCCGCTATGCGTTGCTTTCAAGCAAGCCTGAATGTCATCGTCCGCTGTTAGACGTGCTAGCCGGAATTCGCCCCCCACAGCGCGGGCTGGTACAGCATCGCGGTCTGGTTTCATGGCCGATGGGCCGCCAGGGCTTCATCCGTGGTAAAGGCTCAGGCCTGAAAATGGTGCGGCTTGTCTGCAACCTTTATGGCCTGGATGTGCACTCTTCGATCGACTGGTTAGCCGACTTGATGACACACCCTGAGTATCTGTCCAGGCCAATGGCTGACTGGCCGCTGTTTATGCGACAGGAATTTTCTTTTGCATTAGCTCTGATACCCGATTTCGATATCTACCTGGTTGATGGAGCAATGCCATTTCAGCCTTGCCGTTTTACAAGATTATGGCGAGCGCTGTTTGAGAAGCGGCTGGCAAACCGCACGTTGATACTTTCCACATATCGTCATTCGCAGATGACGGACTATTGTACGAAGGCAATGATCTATGAGCGAAATGGACTCCGCATCGAAGAAAACCTCACAGATTGCATCGGGAAATTCCCTGCAAGGCAAAACAGCAGCGACGCCTCTGCACAGTCAATCGACGTATCCCACTTCAGCTCCTCTGCAGGAGACCCCTTCATATATTGAGACCCACTCGCAGGAGGAAGAGACTTATCTACTCCGTCTCCGGGCCGACGCTTTGCGCAAGCTGCGCAGGGAGCGTTGGGTTATCGCAACATTCATTTTACTACCCGTACTGCTGGCAACGCTGTATCTGACGAATTTGGCGACGCCGCGCTACACCGCCGAGTCTAGCTTTTCGGTGCGAGCCAGCGATCGGCAAAGCTATTCCTCACCTGACAACGCCACCAGCCTGATTTCAACGGACGGCAGCGCTGCAAATGGTTTAGTGGACGGTTGGGCTGTTAACAGCTTTCTGAATTCACGCGATGCCATGCATCAGCTTGACAGGAAAATTGGACTGCGTCGACATCTCACCAACACGACGCGCGACCCGGTGAACAGACTGATGCCTGAAGCGGATGACGATGCACTGTATAAAGCCTATCAATCAATGATAAATGTCTCCTACAACATGCTCGAGCAGCTCAACCTGATGAGGATCAGCGCTTTTTCGCCAAACGATGCGCGAATAATTTCGCTTGCTTTGCTGGAGCTAGCCCAGCAATTCGTACACAACATGGATGAAAAAGGCATTGCCGATGCGCTGAAAGTTTCCCAACAAGCAGTCACTCTGGCCGAACAACAGGCCCGGCATGCGAGGGAGAAACTGACGAACTGGCGTATCACAAACGGCAATATCGATCCTACCGCAGATGCGGCAATGCGACTCACGCTGATCGCTCAACTTGAAGGCGAACTCAATACAGCCAGCATCAATCTTTACAAAATTCGTGCACTGGGCAATGCCCATCATCCAATGATGCAGGCAGCAAAAACAGAGGTAGACGCCCGACAAAAGCGGCTGGTCGAAATTCGCCAGCATCTGAGTGGTTTGGGAGATTCCGAAGTCAATCGGATGAAAACCTATGAGGTCCTCAAGAATGCACAGCAGTTTGCGGACGCTAATCTCGTCACCGCACGCCAGAATTATCATCAGTCGTTTATCAGTACGCTGCAGTTGCGCCGCTATCTTAGCATTGTCGTCAACCCTGAGCCTGGCGTTCGCCCTGACAGCCCCAATGCATCCATCATCCTGTCGGAAGCTCTGGTGGTGGGTTTATTACTGGTCTTCATTTATCGGATTGCTGCAGGAGTATCACGCGCATTGCGCTTTAGATGAGCATTGCCATGCTTTTATTCTTCATTCAAAGGATTCTGATATGAAAATAGCGATTAACCAAAATTCTCTGTTGCCCGCCTGGGCACAGCACCCTACCCAGCAGGCATTGTGCGCAAAATTACTTGCACAACGGTGCCACTGGCTAATCACCGGAGCCGCAGGATTTATTGGTTCCAACCTTGTAGAGACGCTGCTGATACTGGGACAGGACGTGCGGGGTTTAGATAATTTCTCAACGGGACACCAGCGTAATCTGGATGAAGTCAGGGATCGCGTGGGGGCAGAACGCTGGCGCCATTTTAGTTTTATTGAAGCCGACATCAGAAACCGCAGCCACTGTAGCAGAGCGGTCAGGCAGATTGATTACGTGTTGCATCAGGCAGCCCTGAGCTCTGCCCCGCGTTCGGTGGATGACCCGGTGACAAGCCACGAGGTGAACATCACAGGTTTCATAAACATACTTGATGCTGCACGGTGTGCACAGGTACGTCGCTTCGTTTATGCCGCATCCAGTTCGACCTATGGTGATGAGCCGAATTTGCCCAAGCGTGAGGATCGCATTGGTCAGCCTCTATCACCTTACGCAGCAACCAAGCTAATTAGCGAAATTTATGCCGGGGTATATGCGCGAACCTACGGTTTTGGCACGACCGGGCTACGCTACTTTAATGTTTTTGGTGCGCGCCAGGACCCGGCCGGCGCCTATGCAGCTGTCATCCCAAGATGGATCTCCGCAATGTTTGACGGGCAAGATGTCGAAATATTTGGTGATGGCGAGACCAGTCGGGACTTTTGTTATATCGGCAATGTCGTGCAAGCCAATCTTCGCGCTGCGTTGCACTTCAGGCCGGGAGCAAGCACGATTTATAATGTCGCTGTTGGCGAGAGAACCACGCTTAACCAACTGTTCGAGATCATCAGCAATAATTTGAAATTGCTGGGCTTTGAGTATGGCCGGCAACCACGCTATAAAGCCCTACGGCCGGGCGACGTGCGCCATTCTCAGGCTGATATTTCTAAAGCTCAGAGCGAACTGAGCTATGTACCTCTTGTGGACCTGCATGCAGGCCTGAGAGAAACCGTGCCCTGGTACGTGCGCTTACTCATTGATAAGCGTATTAAGCATGACTAAGCAAGGAAGGATTGGAGGGGCATGCCGTCGGGTTCAACGCATGCTTGCGCGTGCATCTGTCACGCTACTGGGCATGGGCAGTGCGATCGGTTTTTTTGTACCGATATCCCAGGCCTCACCCCATCGGTGCGACAGGGCATTAGAGGATTGTGCGTTGGTGAAGTCTCTTTTGAAACAACGACAGGGATATGGTCGCATGGCGCAGGGAGGCGTAAAGGGGGACATTGTGCAGGTAACGTCAATGGCAGATAGCGGTCCGGGGACACTGCGAGATATCCTCAAACAGGCACACGACTTGAATGTCCCTCTCTGGGTACGTTTTGCCACCGACATGACGATCAGGCTTGATTCACAGATTCGGGTGCCTTCCAATGTGACAATTGACGGCCGGGATAAACGCGTGAAGTTGCTGGATTATGGGTTAGCTATCTATCACAGTCACAATGTCATCGTCACTCATCTGACGATTGACGGGAGGTTACGCACTTTCTCTCAAGCCATCAATATCGCAAATTTTTCGCACGATGTCTGGATCGATCATCTCGATCTCTCCCGTTTTGCCGACCGGCTGCTCAACGTCAAAAATGGTGCAACGGACGTCACACTGTCCTGGACCCGCTTCCATGATGACGACAAGGTCATGCTGCTCAATAACATCACGTCGGCCAATCTGTTTAAACATTATCATCGCGACTCACAGGCTCGGGTCACGCTGCATCACAACTATTTCTTCAATACGGTGCAGCGTAATCCACGGGCACAATTTGGCACATTCCATCTTTATAACAACGCACTGGAGAACTGGGATTTTTATGGTATGAGTTTCAGCCTTGAAGCCCTTGTATTGATTGAAGGAAATATATTTATCAACCGTGCCAAAAGACCTTGTAAAGAACCCAAATATTTTCCCACGGTTGAGGGGGTTAAAGCCAGATACTGTCAGTATATTAAAAGCGCCCCTGCCAGGAGCGCACTGGAAAATGGTAAATCAGATCGGCGAAGTTATGAGCGGACAAAAAAACGATATGCTTACAGACATCGCGTAGAGGCTTTTTTAAAAGTCAGAGATAATCTTTACCTGGCGGATGCCCGTCAGGTGCTCAATAACTTTCGCGCAGATCGTGTGCCTCAGCCACCTTATAATTACGATTATGAACAGCCGTCTTTAGCATTGTTAGATCGAATTCGACGGCTTGCGGGCAATACATCTAACGATTTAGAGGCCGCATTAAGCATTAAGACGCGCAGCAGGTAAAAAACAAGTCAATAAATCTACCCTCTGGAATTGGGCCAGTTAACGCACGGATCTGTTTTGCCAGCACTATCTTTTTACGACCTGCTAGCAAAACATTCCATAACATACAATCTGAGAGATAAAAAGACAGGATGTAATAAAGTAATTTAAAAAACCAACCGGGTTATTTATTTAGCAATCTTAATTCCTTGAGAAATATGCTCTTGTCCTTGCTGAAATGAGCTCTTTCTTGAGATAGCAGTATCAAAAAACCCCTTATCGGCATATTCCCTGCAAACTTTAACCTCTTTTTCCATCGTTAATAAAAATGCATTTATAGCGCTCAATTAAATACCACAAGAATAACAATAATATAAAAATAACAATAAAAACAACTAGTTATAAAAGATTAAAAACAAGCCTATCATTAATAAATATTACCAGTTTACTTCATGGACAATCACTCACTTGAACCTATACTTCAACTCGCTATGCAAAAGATTTATTTATACCTTGATAACAAAACTCATTCTCATTATTGAGTCATGCTGTGGTTATCTCTGAGTATGAATTTTTAAGCACATTTGGCATTCAGATATAAATTAGCATTCACCCACCAGTGAAATAACGAACAGCCATATTTAACTTAAGTGAAATTAAAAAAATGAAAAACATCCTGAATACGATTAATTTGCCTGCAAAGTTTCTCATTCTTGCTTTTTTTGCTTTGCTGCTGTTTGCCGTACCCTCATGGCTTTTTGTCAATGAAGGTAATCAACAGATAAACGCTAAAGAGCGAGAATTGCAGGGAATTCCCGTTGAAAAACAGATGCTGAATCTGCTCAATATGATGCAGCTCCACCGCGCACAAGCGGCAATCGCCGTGGCACAGCAAAATGCCGCTATTCCTGCACGTCTGGCGCTGAAAGAGCAGGTAGAACAGTCAATTAGCACTCTTCAGACCACGCTGGCCGCCACCGGTCAGGACAATGTGGCCTGGCAAGATTTTAGCAAGGTGACAGCGCAGTGGCAGCAGCTACAGCGCGACATTGACAGCCGTAACCTGACGCTGCAAACCAACCTCTCGCGCCACGCCGAAATGATTCGGACGCTGCTTGATGCCAACATTGAAGTGATCGACTATTTTGGCCTGTCGCTGGATCCAGATTTAAATACTTACCAGTTTATTATCAGTACATTCAGTCGCCTGCCAGAACTGACAGAAACATTGGGTCAGATTCGTGCCCGGGGTACGTCACTACTGGCCAGCAAAGAGGCGATTCAGGACAGCGATTACGCCCGTATGGAGTTTCAGATCCTTAACGGTAAGAATGCTCTGCGTCTGTATAACGCGAATCTTTTAAAGTCCTTTAACACTGATAGCAGCGTACGCGAAAAGTTTAGTGGTCAGGCTAATGCCGCACTGCAACAGGCGGGTGAAGCCTTAGCCCTGGCTGAGGACGTCTTTATTAAGCGGACGAAAAACGATCTTCCGCCCACGGAGTTCGTGGCACGCTTTACCGCTGCGATCAATCAGTACAATCAATTTGCTAACGACGCGAGTGACCAGCTCAGCAACATGCTTTCTGAGCAAATTAGTCAGCATCGCACCGCTCAATTTGAATTGCTGGGCGTGCTGGCACTGCTGGCGGGGCTTATCATCTTCCTGGCGGTATTTATCATTCGCTCCATCACCGGGCCGGTACGTGATGCCGCAAAAGTTGCCAAAGATGTCGCTGCCGGTGATTTAACCTCGCACCTGGTGGTGACCGGAAGTAATGAAATGGCGGGCCTGATCGCCTCGTTGATGGAGATGCGCCAGCGCCTTTCTCTGCTGGTTGCGGATATCAAGGATAACGCCACGACGATTGCCACCTCTTCTGAAGAAATTGCTCAAGGCAATGGCGACCTCTCCGCGCGCACAGAGGAGCAGGCTGCTTCACTGGCACAAACGGCGGCCAGCATGGAAGAGCTGTCATCCATCATTCTGCAAAACGCTGAAAATACCCGCTATGCCGCAGGCATGGCCACTTCGGCCACCGATGCGGCGCTGTTAGGGGGTGAGGCGATGCAATCTGTCATGGTCTCCATGCAAAAAATCAGCGCCAGCGCGGGTGAGATTGAAGAGATCATCAGCGTTATCGACGGTATTGCCTTCCAGACGAATATTCTGGCGTTAAACGCCGCCGTTGAAGCAGCCCGAGCCGGGGAACATGGTAAGGGGTTTGCCGTCGTCGCCGCTGAAGTCAGAGCGTTAGCCCAACGTTCTGCCTCTGCCGCGAAAGAGATTAAACAGTTAATTGCACACTCGGTGGAAAATGCGCGTCAGGGAATTTCCATGGTTGCGGATGCCGGAGAAAAGGTGAAGCAGAGCGTGGGGGCGATTGAACAGACTGCGCAGCTGGTCAACGAAATCTCCTCTTCTTCCCAGGAGCAGAGCGCCGGCGTGTCGCAAATCAACATCGCCGTCAATCAGATGGACCAGGTGACTCAGCAAAATGCGGTGCTGGTGGAACAGTCCGCCTCGTCTGCAGATGAACTGGCCGCGCGCGCTATACAGCTACGAGAGCTGGTGGCCGTGTTTCGTACCGGGCAGCCAGCGTAACGGCACCGCGCATTAAGACAGGGCAATCCGGTGTGGTCAGTCCCACACCGGATGTGCCGTTACTGCACCTTGAACCCTTCCGCTATTGCCCGCACATCATTGCCGGTGGGCGCCTGATGAATACGCAGACCAAATTCATCCACCACCGCAAAGATGTGGTCGAAGATATCCGCCTGAATACTTTCATACTCCAGCCACACCACGGTATTGGTAAAGGCGTAGATTTCTACCGGTAGCCCCTCTGCGCCCGGTGCCATCTGGCGCACCATCAGCGTCATATCCTTGCGGATTTTCGGATGCTGGCGCAGATATTCGGTAAGATAGGCGCGGAAAGTGCCCACGTTCGTCATCCTGCGCTGGTTAAGTACCGAATCACGGGTGTTGTGTTCGCCATTCCAGCTGTCGATCTCCTGCTGACGCTCGGCGATATAGGGTTGCAGCAGGCGCGCCTGCGCCAGCTTTTGCTGCTCCTCTGCGCTGAGGAAGCGAATGCTGGTGCTGTCGATATTAATGCTGCGCTTGATACGGCGGCCGCCGGAAGCGGACATGCCGCTCCAGTTTTTAAACGCATCGGAAACCAGCGCATAAGTTGGGATAGTGGTAATGGTATTATCCCAGTTCTGCACTTTTACCGTGGTCAGGCCGATGTCAATCACCGCGCCGTCGGCGCCGTATTTCGGCATCTCCAGCCAGTCGCCCATTTTCAGCATGCTGTTGGCCGACAGCTGTATTCCCGCCACCAGCCCGAGGATCGGGTCTTTAAATACCAGCATCAGCACCGCGGCCATCGCACCCAGCCCGCTGATCAGAATGGCCGGGGATTTACCAATCAGCAGCGAGATCATCATGATGCCAATCACGATCGCGCTCAGCAGCTTCACGCCCTGCAATAATCCCTTAAGCGGAAACTGTGAGGAGAAGGCAAAACGGTGCGCCAGGCCCTGCATCACGTCCAGCAGCGAGAAGAATGACATCAGCGCGTACAGCATCACCCACAGCTGGGCGCAGGTGGTGACGATGGCGGCAGCATCGCTGCCCTTTTGCAGCCACAGCACCGCCTGCACGTTGACGATCACCCCCTGCAGGGTAAATGCCAGCCGGTGAAACAGATTGTTTTGCGTGATGACTTGCAGCCACAGATGGCTGCTGGCCTGCGCACGCTTCTCAAAGGTGCGCAGGACGATGCGGTGCAGGATAAAGTGAATAATAATGGCGGTGAGGAAAATAATGCCAAAAATAACAATAAGCGAAGTGGTGTGGTCGGGTTCTATTCCATATTGCTTTAATAATGCGAGTAACTGCTGCATGACGCCTCCTTTTCGAACGAGGAGGGATCATGCCTGCTGCGGCATCCAGGTTCAACCCCTGGTTATCCGTGCTCAGGTCTTGGTTTTACTCGCGGCGTGACAGTCACCTGACCATAATCTGACCTCCCGCAGCGTGCGATAAAGGCGGGATTTATCCGCGTCGCTCAGGTTCGGCTGATTAAGCTGCCCGACAAACTGCTTTTCATCCAGCGCGTTGAGTGTCTTCTGCTGCAAGCCTTGCGCAATCTGCTGCAATATAACGTCATTGAGTCTGGCGAGCTGGGCGCGCACCTCTTCCAGCGGTCGGGGCTGCCAGCCGCGAATCGGCGTAGCCAGCCAGTCAGCACGAAAACGATACTGCACCGCTTTGGCCGCGTCCATCTGCGCCTGAATAAACGGCACCACCGAGTTCTCATCCAGACAGAACTGCGTCGCGCGCTGTTTGCTGGCAGCCAGCACCTTCTGTTCCTGCTGCAGATCCTCTATTGGCCGGTGCTTGTCGGCCTTAAACGCCGCCACATCTTTCATATAGCTCAGGCGTTGATTAACCGAGGCGGCGAGATCGCTGGCCTGCGCGCTGCCGATGCTCAGGCATAACAGAGTAAATAGAATTTTTGCTGACATGTGGCTTCCCTGTTCCCGTTTATTGACCTGCAGACTGTAGATCATTGGGCTGGATATGCCAAAGCATGATGGCGCATTTAGCGACCTGCAGCAGAATCGCGGCAGAAATCGGCGATATTCGACGAATTGATTTGTGCGCACAGGGGCTAAGCTGGTGGAATAATTGATAGCCGTACGGAGCACCCTATGCCAGATAAAGACCCCGTTGTTGAACGCCTCTCCCTTGAGGTAGTTGCACTGCGCAATATTGTGCAGATGCTGATCGCCTACGGCAATGTGCCGACCGGCGGTAAGCTGAACAAGTACCTTGAGAAGGTGGCAGAAGACGTTGAGCACCGCGACGGGCGCGAAGCGAATAAAGCGATTGCCGATGTGATCCGCACCTATATTCGCTAAGTGCGGCGACAAAGCCCCGGTATCACGCCGGGGCCTGCCAGCCTGTTACGCCACTTTAAACACTGAGATATCCTGCGCCAGCTGCGAAGCTTCGGCATGCAGGGCGTGAGTGTTTTCAGCGGTCTGATGAACCAGCATCAGGTTCTGCTGGATGCTGCGCTCCATCTGCGACACGGCCTGAGTGACCTCGGCAATGCCTTTGCTCTGCTCATCGCCCGCCACGCGGATCTCACCCACCACCTCTTTCACCTTCAGCACATCTTTCACCAGCTCTTCCAGCTGACGCCCTGCCCCTTCCACCAGCTTGCTGCCGGTCAGCACATTGCTGTCTGACTGGCCAATCAGCGCTTTGATCTCGTGCGCCGCCGTCGCGCTGCGCTGGGCCAGTGCCCGTACTTCAGAGGCCACCACGGCGAAGCCGCGCCCCTGCTCGCCGGCGCGGGCTGCTTCCACCGCCGCGTTCAGCGCCAGAATATTGGTCTGGAAGGCGATACCGTCGATCACACTGAGGATCTCACCGACGCGGCTGGATGACGTGCGGATGGTTTCCATCGTATCAATCAGCTGACGCATCACATCGCTGCTATTGCGTGCGATCTCTGCGGTCTGCTCGGTAAAGGCATCGGCCAGCCGGGTGTTCTCGGCGTTCTGCTGTACTGTCGCATTGAGCTGTTCCATCGCCGCGGCGCTCTGTTCGACCGCTGCCGCCTGCTCGCTGATTTTTCCGCTCAGCTCCTGATTGCTCTGCTCCAACCCGCTGGCGTTGTGCGCCACCTGTACGCCGCTCGACTGCACGTTGGTGATCACCCCGGCAATCTTGTCGACAAACTGGTTAAAGGAGACGGCAATATCGGCAATTTCATCACGGCCGGAGGTATCGAGGCGGCGCGTCAGGTCACCGTCGCCGTGGGCGATATCGTCCAGCGCTTTACGCGTAGATTCCAGCCGCCCGGAGATCTGGCGGGCAACAAACCACAAGATGACCAGCAGCAGCAGCAGTGCCGGGATCAGCAGGATGAAAATGTCCTGCATGATATTATCGGCCAGCGCGGTCACCTGGGATTCCGGCGTCACCAGGCCGATCATCCAGCCGGTATCCGCCATGCGAAACAGGGTCAGCTGGCTGCGGGTGTGCAGCCACTCATCATTCAGGTTGCTGAAGGTGGCGCTGCGCTGGCTGGCGCTGGCGGATTTCACTGCAGCCACCATCGGAGCAAGCCACGCCTGCTGCTGCGCCAGATCGCTGAACTTCTTCAGCGCCTTATCTTTGATACCCGGGAAATAGAGCACGTTGCCAGCCTGGTCGAGAGCAAAAGCATAGCCGCCGGTACTGGCGCCGTTGCGCTGCATAAAGCCGGAGAGGTTGTCCAGCAGCACGTCAAAAGTGGCGACGCCGGCAAAGGCATCGCCCTTGCGGTAAGACACGCTGCAGGTCACCATATTTACCCTGGATACCGGGTCTTGGTAAACTTCCGACCAGTTGCACTTGTTGGGTGAAGTGGTGCGGGTCGAGGTGTACCACGACTCGTGGTGATAGCCGGTTCCGGCAGGGTCGTTATAGCCGTCAGAATAGTCGAGGCTGCCGCTGGCGTTGCGCGCCCAGAAGAAGCTGCGGCGGGCTACGCCGTCACTGAATGCATTCGGCTCCGGCCAGATTCCACCGCCGGCAATGCTTTTGTCGCCCTTGCTGTCGATAATTTGCGGCAACACCTGGCGAAACAGCGCTTCATCGTGCGGCAACACTTCGGCCAGCCGCGCCAGGCTCACGCCCTCACCCTCTACGCGGATCAGCTGCTGATTAAGCTGGCCAACGATATTCTCTCCGGTTTGCTGAATTAAGCTGTTACTGGCCTCGATCACGCGCGGCTGGCCGCGCAGTGAGATAGCCAGATAGACCATGATGCAGGTAAGCAGCAGCATTAAGACGCCACCTGACATCAACTTCCCTGATAAACGAACTGGAACCCACGACATAATGAATATCCTCAAGATGGAATTGCACAGCGACTATCAGAGATAAGCTCAACGCTAAATATTGATTAAGGTTATGCAGCTGCGTTCTAAAGACGCTTTATCCGGTTAATATCGGCCGTGCCGTCATAAAACTTTAACTTGCGGGAAAAACTTGATATATATCAAAATATTCCACTGCCTGTTACTCTGCGTTCGTTCCCTGAGACTGCCGTTCATGTCGCTCTCAGTGCATTTCATTCCCTGCTAATGGCAGCTCATGCCCTTTTCTCCCGCCATAAAGAAGCCGGTCTTACTATGGCTGCAATTCCATATTGTTAATTTTCCCACCGGGAGAGCCCCATGAGCACAGCAACCGTCAGCAGCAGCGTTAATCGCACCCGCTGTTTAACCCTGATAGGCACTATCATCACCCAGTTTGCGCTGGGTTCGGTCTACACCTGGAGCCTGTTCAACGGCCAGCTCTCTATGAAACTGGACGCGCCCATCAGCCAGGTGGCATTTTCCTTTGGTTTGCTGAGCCTCGGCCTGGCGCTGGCTTCTTCGGTAGCAGGGAAATTGCAGGAGCGTTTTGGCGTGCGCAACGTCACTATTGGTGCCGGCCTGCTGATGGCGATTGGCCTGATGCTGACCTCGCAGGCGGATAATCTGTTTATGCTTTACCTCAGCGCCGGGGTACTGGTCGGTCTGGCGGACGGGGCAGGCTATCTGATGACGCTGTCCAACTGCGTGAAGTGGTTCCCGGAGCGTAAAGGGGTGATCTCAGCCTGTGCTATCGGCGCTTACGGCCTCGGCAGCCTGGGCTTTAAGTTTATCTGCAGCTACCTGCTGAGCGTCTACAGCCTTGAAACCACCTTTATGATCTGGGGCGGCGTGGCAATGACCATGATGATCCTCGGCGCGCTGATGATGAAAGATGCCCCTAAACAGCAGGCGGCGGGTAACAAAATGGCGAGCCAGGCGCGTGACTATTCGCTGGGCGAATCGATGCGCATGCCGCAGTACTGGATGCTGGCACTGATGTTTTTGACCGCCTGCATGAGCGGCCTGTACGTGATTGGCGTGGCGAAGGATATCGGCGAGAGCATGGTACATCTGAGCGCGCAGACGGCGGCGAATGCAGTGACCATCATTGCGATTGCCAACCTCAGCGGTCGCCTGGTGCTTGGCGTGCTGTCGGATAAAGTGGCGCGTATTCGGGTGATCACCCTGGCGCAGGTGGTGTCGCTGGTCGGCATGAGCATTCTGCTGTTCAGCCATATGAGTGAAAGCAGCTTCTTTATTGCCATTGCCTGCGTCGCCTTCAGCTTCGGCGGCACCATTACCGTTTATCCGTCGCTGGTCAGTGATTTCTTCGGCCTGAACAACCTGACGAAAAACTACGGCGTGATTTACATCGGCTTTGGTATCGGCAGCGTGATGGGTTCACTGATCGCCTCACTGTTTGGCGGCTTTACCATCACCTTCAGCCTGATTATGGCGCTGCTGGTTATCTCCCTGCTGCTCTCCGCCACCATCCGCATGCCGCACAAGCCGGCAGCGCGCAAAGAGACGCTGCAGCACGCCTGACGGCACGCAAGAGTGGCCCGCTGCTGAACACAGCGGGCTTTTTTTATGCCTGTTGATGGCGGAACTTCGGCTCCGGCAGGCCCGCCACCGCCACGCGCACCGCAAACAGGTCTCCGCACTGCGGATATTGCGCCAGCTCCTCAGCGCTACGATTTTCGCGCGAGCTGGTGATATACAGCGTTTTCAGATCCGGCCCGCCAAATGCCACCATGGTCGGCCAGCGTACCGGCAGCGGGATCTCATCGACAATTTCCCCGCTGTGCGGATCAAGGCGAATGACTCGGGCGCCGTCGAACATCGCCGACCAGTAATAGCCTTCGCTGTCGACCGCCGCGCCGTCGGGGATCCCCCCCTGCTGCTGAATAAAGCGGCGCACTACCTGGCGCTTACCGATCTCCCCGCTGTGGGGGTCAAGCGGGTAGCGGTACATCACGCCGTTTGGCGTGTCGGTGTGGTACATCCAGCGGCGATCGGGAGAAAATGCCAGCCCGTTGGAAATCTTAATATCGTCGGCCTGCATGCTAAGGTTCAGCTGATTATCGACGCGGTAAAGCGCCGCGCCGTTGCGATCCTGCGGTTCCCACAGCGTGCCGCACCAGAAGCGCCCAAAGGGATCGACGCGGCCGTCGTTAAAGCGGCTGCGCGGCGCATCACCGGGATTATCCGCGATGCGCTGGGTAATTTGCCCCTGCTCATTAAGGAAGCAGACGCCGCTGCGCAGTGCGGCTATCAGCCCGCCCTCTGCGCGCAGGCCGATGCAGCCAATATCTTCCGCCACCGGCCAGCGCTGATGCTCGCCTGTGGCCGGGTCAAAGCGGTGCAATGCTGGCGCGAGGATATCGACAAACCACAGCACCTGCTGCTCGCTGCACCACAGTGGGCACTCACCCAGCTCCGCCTGTACCGGTAATACGTTGCTCACCTGATAATTCATCTCAGCTCCTTGCACGGTTATTTACCTTAAGTGTACGTGATTTTATCCGCGGCATCGCAGGCAAAATTCCCTACCTCATTTAATGTTTGAGACAATTCCCAATCGAAAGGCCTGTTTTTAGGCTATATCTTATTTAATAAATAGCAGCTTAATAAATAACTCTGCTATTGGAATTATTTTGAAATACCTTATTAAATAAATCTACAATCGACGCATTATTCCTCCACTTTCCCCACGTAGAGTTGTAGCTATAGAAAAGGGAAGGAGAGACATAATGAAAAACATAATTAAAGCAGCGACCGTAGCTGCACTGATTGTCATGCTGAGTGGTTGTATCGTTGGCCGACCTTATCACGGCGGCGGCGGATATCACGGCGGCGGAGGGTATCATCATGACCACGGCAGACACCGTGGCTGGTAAGGAAGTCAGGTGAGGTTTTCTCACCTTCGCGGGCAAAGCCTGCACACAGCAAGATAATAAAAACAGAGAAGTTGAAATAAATTGGGCGGGGATTTCCCCGCCCTTATTTTTTGCTTTTAGCTTTTAACGCTGAAATTACACTGATACCAGGCCTTCTTCAGTCCCGGGACGTGGCTGTCCTGCGGGTCAAGCGCTTCTACCTTATCGAACCCGCGCTCATTACAGTAGCGCTCAACATCTTCCAACATGGCGGTCTTATCCACGCTTGTCGGGTTAAAGCGATATTGCACGGTATTCACCGCCGGATCTTCATCGACTTTCTCAAAAGCCCCTGGTTTGCTGGAAGTACAGCCCGCCAGCAATAACAGCGCCAGAGCGCCGAACAGTTTCGTTTTCATTCTGATTCCCCTCTTCCGGTGCCGCATAATAACAAGCTCCCCCTCCGTGACTATCGGATTCCGGCGCATTTGCATAATTTTACTTACGTTATGCAATGTTCTACCGATTGAATCGATTCAGGAAGACGCTTAGCGTTATCTGCTGTTAGGTGCGAATATGCTTTACAGACATCGCGACATGTCTGCACAACACCAGGATTTTTATTAATAATTACAATATTTTATGCCCGCGGCGAGCGGGCTTTTTTTTGCAGGTCAGTTACCTGTTCCGCTAATAATTATACGTAAGACGTTTGCCGAATCCTTATCAGTAAGTGCCAGAACCGACTGATAAAGATCAATGGTCATATCGCACAGCTTCGCTTCGTCAACGCCCGCTTCAGCAGGCGTATTGAGGGTTTGTAAGTCACTGCCCCACTTCGCGTACAGCGTGCGCACCACCCACTGCAATTTTACTCTTCCCTGCTGTAAATCAACCGGTTGGTCAGCACCATTGCTGTGCTTAAACAGCGTATCCATCGCCAGCAGTTCGCTGTCGGTCAGCGGCTTGGGCAGCACATCGCTGATGTTGATCCCCCCCTTCACCTGCGGGAACAGAAAGCGGAAACATTCAGCGGCACCTCTTTCACGCATCGCTTTCATCTCCTCAAGGGAAATCTGCATATAGCGGATAAGATCTTCATCGCGCGCGGCGTTGATGCGCTGATTTAGCAGATCGGCAGCCAGCGGGCGCAGGCGGTCAATCGCCTGCTGTAAGGGTACGCCCGCCTCAAGGCTGCTGAGCAGCCGATCGTTTGCCTGACGGTAGAGCGTGGGCTGCTGCTCTTTGATGGTGCGCCAGACGGGCTGCACCGCCAGGCTGTCCTGCGCGGCAGCCAGAGCCGCTTCCTGCTGCTGACGCGGGGCTATCCAGCCGTAGTAGTAGAGATTCCCCAACAGCAGCGGCAGTACAAACAGCAGCGCGCCGGTTAGTTTCGACAATTTTTGGCGTTTTAGCAGCCAGCCGATAACCAGCAGCCAGACCAGAGCGGAGAACAGCGAGGCGAGAATAGCGTGAGAGTTCAAAACAGGTTCCTGAAATCATCAGGCCGGGTTGCCGGCCTGTCTAAGGTTCGTCGGTGGGTTAATCAGCGCGGACGTCAATCAGCACCGGGCAGCTGGCGCGTTCAATCACGGCGGCGCTGCACGATCCTTTCAGCAGGCGGTTGAACGAGGAGAGATGGCGGCGGCCCATGATGATCATCGCGGCGCTCAGCTCGTTGGCCTGGGCGACAATACTTTGTGCCGACTCGCCGGGAACCACCTTGCCGCGCGCCTTAACGCCCGCGCGTTGCAGTTCTGCCAGCGCCATGCGCACTACGGCTTCAGCGGTATTTTGCTCATCGAGCGCCAGGCCGAAATCACCCGGGTCCTCCCCGGCTTCAATATCAAACGCCCCGGAAGCAGAGTAGCTGGCATCAACACAGCACACCACCACCACTTCCGCCTGTAAAGCCAGCGCCTGTTCGGTGGCCAGCGCCACCACTTTACGTGCAATAACTGAATTATCTACAGCGACTAAAAGCGTTTTCATATCCCTCTCCTGTCAGTCACGTAATGCCGCTTTTCCAATCTCATCGATCAGCGCGTCTTTACACTTGAGGATTTCAGCGCGATTGCGCTCCTCATTCAGCTGAAAGCGTGCGCTGGGGATCAACAGGCTGATGGAAAAGCGGCCAAGAATGGTATCGATCGCCACGGCCATGGTGGAGATCCCTTCCAGCGTTTCGCCGCGATCGTAGGCCAGGCCAGTGTGACGAATTTCAGTTAAGTGCGCCAGCAGCGCGGGGAAGTCACGCACCGTCAGCTCGGTAATGGCCTGGTAGGCCTCGCCCACCAGCTCTTTTGCCGCTTCATCACTGTCCAGCGCCAGCAGAGCGCGCCCGCCGGAGGTGCTGTAGAGCGGCAGATTCATGCCGATGCGCGGCACTACCCGCAGCTCGCGATCGGCCACCACGTAGTGCACGATGGCCAGCTGCAGCCCGCTGGCGCGCGCCAGCGAGACGGTTTCGCCCGTGGCATCGCACAGCGCCTGCAGCCAGGGCTGAGCGATAGCCACCACGTCGGTATGTACGTTGGCGATCAGCCGCAGCAGCGCGGGGCCAAGGCGCACGCCGCCCACGCCGTGGCTGCGCACCAGCTGCACCGAGTCGAGTGCGCCGACGATGCGCTGCACGGTCGATCGCGGCAAATTAACGGCCTGGGCGATCTCGCCCAGACTCATACCGTTTGGTGTGGCCCCCAGCGCATCTAATATTTTCGCGGCGCGTGTGATGACCTGAATGCCGCCGATCCGTTCATCATCGCGGCAGTGTAGGGGTTCAGACATAGGATTCTCTTTCCTTGTAATCGGCAATTACTGTAGCACTAATTGGCTTAGCGGACACGCTGTATCGCATTGCAATACAGTGCATCACCCTGTACCATTGCCGCAAATGTATCACGATGCAATACAGTGCATCGATAATAATAACGATGAATGATGTCGGAGCCCCTGCTATGAACTCCCAGCCTGCCGCTATGCCCGCACCGCACCCATTTACCCTGCGCCTGGCGCTGGGGCTGGTTGGCGTGCTGATCGCCGCGCTCAGTTCAGGACTTAACGATCGCGTCACCGATCTGGCGCTGGCCGACATTCGGGCAGCGATCGGTATCGATTTTGACAGCGGCAGCTGGATCACCTCCAGCTACCAGGCCGCAGAAGTGGCGGCCATGATGATTGCGCCGTGGTTTGCCGTGACCTTCTCCCTGCGCCGCTTTGCGCTGGCAGTAACCTTTGGTTTTGCGCTGATCGCCTTGATCCAGCCCTTAGCCCGCGATGCCAGCACCTTTATTACCCTGCGCACAATCCAGGGGCTGTTTGGCGGGGCGCTGCCACCGTTGCTGATGACGGTGGCGCTGCGTTTTCTGCCGCCGGGCATCAAACTCTATGGCCTGGCCGCCTATGCGCTGACCGCCACCTTTGGTCCGAATATGGCCGCCTCGCTTGCGGCGTTCTGGACCGATTCCGTCGGCTGGCAGTTTACTTTCTGGCAGGTGATCCCGGCTTGCCTGGTGGCCGCCACGCTGATTGGCTGGGGACTGCCGCAGGATCCGCTGCGCCTTGAGCGCTTTCGCCAGATTGATGCCTTCGGCATGCTGACCGGCTGTAGCGGCATGGCGCTGCTGGTGCTGGCGCTGACCCAGGGCGAGCGCCTTGACTGGCTGCAGTCACCGCTGATTAGCGCCATGCTGCTGGCCGCGGCTGCCCTGCTGCTGGTGTTCCTGATTAACGAATGGTATCACCCGCTGCCGCTGTTCAAGCTGCAAATGCTGCAGCGTAAAAACCTGACCCACGGACTGCTGGTGTTAGCGGGCGTGCTGATGGTGGCGCTCTCCGGATCTGCGCTGCCCTCTGCCTACTTCGGGCAGATTGACGGGTTTCGCACCGCGCAGTTTGCTCCGCTGGCGCTGACCATTGGCCTGCCGCAGCTGCTGATTGCGCCGCTGATAGCAGCCCTGCTTAATCTGCGCTGGGTAGACTGCCGCTGGATGCTGACCGCCGGCGCGGCGCTGATGGTGCTCTCCTGCCTGCTGGGAATGCAGCTGACCGACGACTGGGCGCGGCAGAACTTCTGGCTGATCCAGAGCCTGCAGGCGTTCGGTCAGCCGATGATGATCCTGCCGGTACTGATGAGCGCCACCAGCGTCGTGTTACCGCCCGAAGGCCCCTTTGCTTCCGCGATGTTTAATACCGTACGCGGCTTTTCCAGCGTCGCCGCCGGGGTACTGGTGGAAAACTTCCTCACCCATCGTGAAAAATTCCATTCGCACGTGCTGGTCGATCAGCTCGGCAACCGTCCGTGGCTGATGACCGCCCCCGGCAGCGACAGCGCCAGTTCTCTGGCTCCGCTGCTGCCGGACGGTTCAATCAGCTCCGGCGAGAACCTTGGCCATTTCAGCACGCTGGTAAAACATCAGGCGGTGATCCTCAGCATCAGCGACTGCTACCTGCTGATCATCGGCTTCGCTCTGCTGCTGGTGCTGCTGACCGCCTGGCTGCCGAAACGCGTCTGGCCACCGCAAACCTTACTCACTTCTGCTCCGCTTACTCCGGGAAAATTATAATGCGCTTCACACCTGCCAAACGTACCACTCTGCTGCTCCTGCTGCTGTTGATCCTGCTGGCTATCGCCTTTTTCGTCTGGTCGGCGATCAACCACCGTTCGCTACGCACCGATGACGCGGTCGTCACGGCGGACTATACGCTGGTAGCCCCGAAAGTCTCTGGCTATATTCGCACGGTAAATGTAGAGGATAACCAGCAGGTTAAAGCTGGTGACGTGCTGGCAACCATCGACGATCGCGACTATCGCGTCGCGCTGGAAACCGCCCAGGCCAATTTACAGGTCAGCGAAGCGAAGCTGAGCAGCATTGATGCCCAGCTTGAACAGCAGCAGGCAACCATCGCCCAGACGGCCGCCGCGGTCAGCGCCAGCCAGGCGACCCTGAGCTACGCCGGGCAGAATGCCGAGCGCTATCGCCGCCTGCTGAAAAGCGGCACCGCAACGGCGGATGAACAGCAAAAATCCAGCTCCACCATGCAAAGCGCCGCAGCGCAGGTAAAGCAGAGCCAGGCGGCCGAGCTGGCCGCGCGTAAGGAAGTGGCCGTGTTGCAGGCCAGCAAGAAGCAGGCGCAGGCCGATATCGCCGCGATGCGCGCCAGCGTGGATCAGGCGCAGCTTAACCTTTCGTATACCCGCATCACCGCACCGATTGACGGCAGCGTTGGGCAGCGCGCGGTGCGCCAGGGAGCGTGGGTGTCGGCCGGAACGCGTCTGCTGGCGGTGGTGCCTTTGCAGCAGAGCTATGTGGTGGCCAATTTTCTTGAGACCCAGCTGGCACATGTCAGCCACGGCCAGGCCGTTTCAATAACGGTGGATGCCCTGCCCGGAGTTACCCTGCGCGGCCATATCGACAGTATCGCACCGGCGACCGGCTCGACCTTTGCCGCAATTACCGCCGACAACGCGACCGGAAACTACACTAAAGTGGTTCAGCGTCTTCCAGTTAAAATCGTGCTGGAACCGGGCCAGCCTGAGCTGGCAAGGCTGCGCGTTGGCATGTCGGTGGTGCCGCAACTGGAAAGCCATTAATGTAAGAAAGGTCTCAGAACAAGCGTCTTTATTTTGCCGGGAAATAGCGGTAGATTAGCGTTCGATCATGGGTGTTCAGAGGGTTTTTTCAGTGAAATATGCTTTTATGGGGATCTCTTTTATCCTGCTAATCTGGGTTGGCACTTTCTATCTGATGCTGTAATGATTGGCCGGATAGAGAAAAGGGTCAGGTGCGCCTGACCCCCAGCCTGGTTAGTTCACGCCTTCTCCACGAAACATCGCCTTGATCCCTCTTACTGCCTGGCGAATACGGTCGCTGTTCTCTATCAGCGCAAAGCGCACGTGCGTGTCGCCGTAATCGCCAAAGCCAATCCCCGGCGAGACGCAGACTTTCGCTTCCTGCAGCAGCAGTTTAGCGAACTCCAGTGAACCCAGGTGCGCATAGCGATCGGGGATTTTCGCCCAGACGTACATCGAGGCTTTCGGGTTATCCACCATCCAGCCCGCCTCGTGCAGCCCTTTCACCAGCACATCACGGCGGCGTTTGTACTGTTCAGCGATGTCGCGCACGCACTGCTGATCCCCTTCCAGCGCGGCAATCGCGGCCACCTGAAGCGGGGTGAAGGTGCCGTAATCGTGGTAGCTCTTAATGCGCGCCAGCGCCGCCACCAGCTCTTTATTACCGACCATAAAGCCGATACGCCAGCCCGCCATGTTGTAGCTTTTCGACAGCGTGAAGAACTCCACTGCCACGTCGCGCGCGCCCGGCACTTCCATAATCGACGGCGCTTTCCAGCCATCGTAAACGATATCGGCGTAGGCCAGGTCGTGGATCACCAGCACGTTGTACTGCTTAGCCAGCGCGATGACCCGTTCAAAGAAGTCCAGCTCGACGCACTGCGCGGTGGGGTTCGACGGGAAGCCGAGGATCATCATCTTCGGCTTCGGATAGCTTTCGCGGATCGCACGCTCCAGCTCGTTGAAGAAGTCCACGCCCGCCACCAGCGGCACCGAACGTACCTGCGCCCCGGCAATCACGGCACCGTAAATATGGATGGGATAACTCGGATTCGGCACCAGCACGGTATCACCGTGATCGAGCGTTGCCAGCATCAGGTGTGCCAGCCCCTCTTTGGAACCAATGGTGACAATCGCTTCCGATTCCGGGTCGATATCCACCTGGTAACGGTCGGCATACCAGCGGGAAATCGCCCGACGCAGGCGCGGAATGCCGCGCGACGTCGAGTAGCCGTGGGTGTCATCACGCTGCGCCACGGTGCAGAGTTTTTCCACGATGTGCGGCGGCGTCGGGCCGTCCGGGTTGCCCATGCTGAAATCGATAATATCTTCCCCGCGACGGCGTGCGGCCATCTTCAGTTCGGAAGTGATATTGAATACATAGGGGGGAAGACGTTCGATACGGGAAAAACGGCGAGCGGAATGATTGTCAGCCATAGTAACCTCTGATTAACGTAAGCGCCCGGACCATCCGAGCGACGCTGACCACCGTAGTGGTCGAGGAATGACCATAACGTACAATTCTGTAACCTGTCGAGAGGCAGAATAAAATTTTTTATCTGGCCGGATTAATGCGTCCAAATAGCCAGTCATTCACCCACTGGCCGCGCAGCAGATAATTATCCCGCAGCGTCCCCTCCAGCACGAAGCCGTTTTTTTCCAGCACCCGGCGCGAGGCGATATTGCCCTCCACCACCTGCGCTTTCAGCTTGTGGAACTCACAGTGCGCCAGCAGGAAGTCACACAGCGCCCCCAGCGCTTCGCTGCCGTAGCCCTGGCCGAAATAGTCGCTCAGCAGCGAATAGCCCACTTCCACCTGCCGATGGGGAGCCCATTCCGGGTTCGCCCCCATCATGCCTATCGCCTGGTTGTCCTCTTTGCGGCGGATAACCAGGCACAGCATGTGAAAGCTGGTCACCTGCCAGGGCGCCAGCCGGTCCTGAAAACGCTGGCGGATATCGGCCAGCTGCGGTACCGCACTGATAAACTCCATGCAGGTTTCGTCAGTGTGGACCTGTAAAAAAAGCTGCCAGTCTTCCGGCTTCAGCCGGGTCAGTACCAGTCGTTGCGTGGTGAGTTGCATCGTTTCGCTCACTAAAAGGGGAAAAAACACAAAATAGTCATCTCTTTTATCTGCCGCTTTTTGGCCGTGTAATCGTCCTGCCCTACAGCAAAACGATAACAATTTTGTCACTGGAGAACGACCATGGCCCCTCTCAAAATCGACAATATTCCCGACGCAGTGCGCCAGATTAAAGCGCAGCTGCGCCAGCAGCTTCCCAACTATCGCCAGGTGTTTGCCGAACTGGATGCCGATATGCGCCGCCAGATTGCCACGCTCAACCATGAGCAGCAGCGCGGTGAGCATCCGGTACCGCAGCTTGAGGCCAACGATATCCTGAATCAGCGCGTGACGGAACAGCAAAAAAATCTGATCCGCCAGCGCGGCTGCTGCGTCATCAAAGGCGTGTTCACGCGCCAGCAGGCCAGCGACTGGAACCAGCAGATTGGCGATTACCTCGACGAGAATCAGTTTGTGGAAAAGCTAAAACATGCCGCCGAGGACAATTACTTTGGCGACCTGAAGCAGGGTAAGCCGCAAATCTACGGCATTTACTGGTCCAGACCCCAGGTGGAGGCGCGTCAGGATGCACGCATGCAGGCGGTGCAGGCATTCCTTAACTCGCTGTGGCAGAGCGAAAGCCACGGCCAGCAGCACTTCGACCCAACGCGCATCGTCAGCTACGCCGACCGCACGCGCCGCCGCCCACCGAACTCGGGTTCACTCGGCCTGTCGCCGCACGTGGATGGCGGGTCGCTGGAGCGCTGGCTGGATGAGAACTTCCGTCACGTTTACCGACACGTGTTTAGCGGCAACTGGCAGCAGTACAATCCGTTTGATGCCGAGAAACGCTGCGAAGTACGCGAATTTCCCTCCCCTGCCGTCTGCTCGATGTTTCGCACTTTCCAGGGCTGGACGGCACTGACGCCGCAGCGCAAGCACGGCGGCACCCTGCAGCTGCTGCCGATCGCCAACGCCATGGCGTGGATTTTACTGCGCGCGCTGCAGGATGATGTCGCGGAGGATGACCTGTGCGGTGCCGCTCCGGGGCGCGCTTTATCGGTTAGTGAGAAGTTCCATCCTCTTTTACTTGAGGGTTTTTCCTCTATTCCCGATATGGAAGCGGGCGACACGGTGTTCTGGCATTGCGACGTGGTTCACGCCGTGGAAAATGAGCATCAGGGCGAGTTCGACAGCAACGTGATGTACATTGCCGCCGCGCCGTGGTGCGAGAAAAATGTCGCCTATTTACAGCGCCAGTGGCCCGCCTTTGTTGAGGGGCGTTCGCCACCGGATTTCGCCGCCGACGATTTCGAAGTCGATTTCGTTGGGCGCGCCACCGCGCAGGATCTGACGCCATTGGGCAAGCAGCAGATGCTGGAGTAAACCTGCGGGGCGATCGAAAACAGGTCCCCCGTTTATGCGGGGAAAATTGATCCAGGCCGGGATTAACCGATTGCCACGCGGTGATCCCTGGCACATCCCGCCCGCTTTCCCTATCATAGCGCCACTGTTTTCCGCCAGCCGAGGCGCCCGTGCATTCGATGTTTGAGATGTTGCTCGCCGTGTTTGATCGCGCAGCGCTGATGCTTATCTGCCTGTTCTTTATTACCCGTACCCGCCATTTCCGGCAGCTGTTGCAGAAGGACGAGCACTCGCGCCAGGAGCTGCTGGCGGTGACCGCTATTTTCTCGCTGTTTGCGCTGTTCAGCACCTGGACCGGCATCAATGTTGAAGGGTCGCTGGTCAATGTGCGCACCATCGCCATTATGTCCGGCGGCATCCTGTTTGGTCCGTGGGTCGGCATCGCTACCGGGGTGATTGCCGGGCTGCACCGCTTCCTGATCGACATTGACGGCGTGACTTCGGTGCCGTGCCTGATCACCAGCATTGCCGCCGGGATCGTCTCCGGCTGGATCAATCTCAAAGTGGTGAAAGAGAAGCGCTGGAGCATCGGCATTATCGGCGGGATGGCTTGTGAAACGCTGACCATGGTGCTGATTGTCCTGTGGGCGTCACCGACCTCACTGGGCGTCGATATCGTCTCTGAGATTGCCATTCCAATGATCCTCGGCGCGGTCAGCATCGGCCTGATCGTGCTGCTGGTGCAGAGCGTAGAGGGGGAAAAAGAGGCAATTGCCGCCCGCCAGGCGAAGCTGGCGCTGGATATTGCCAATAAAACCCTGCCGCTGTTCCGCCAGGTCAACAGCCAGTCGCTGCGCCAGGTGTGTGACATCATCCGCAGCGATATCAACGCCGATGCGGTGGCGATGACCAATACCCGCCAGATCCTCGCCTACGTTGGCGTGGGCGAAGGCAACTATCGTGACGGCGATGACGGCATCAGCCCGACCACGCTGGCGGCGATCTCAGAGGGTAAAATCATCATTAAAAATAATGATGAGGCGCACCGCACCCCGGAAATTCACTCGATGATTGTCATCCCCCTGTGGGAAAAAGGCGAAGTGACCGGCACGCTGAAGATTTACTATCGCCACGCGCACCGCATTACCTGGTCGCTGAAAGAGATGGCAGTCGGGCTGTCGCAAATTATCTCCACCCAGCTGGAAGTATCACGCGCCGAGCAGCTGCGCGAAATGGCTAACAAGGCGGAGCTGCGCGCCCTGCAAAGCAAGATTAACCCACACTTCCTGTTCAACGCGCTGAATGCCATCTCCTCCTCTATTCGTATTAATCCCGATACTGCGCGCCAGCTGATTACCAATCTTTCCCGCTATCTGCGCTATAACCTCGAACTGAATGACGATGAAACCATCGACATCAAAAAAGAGCTGTATCAGGTGAAAGATTATATCGCCATTGAGCAGGCGCGCTTCGGTGACAAGCTGACGGTGATTTACGATATCGATGAAGAGGTCAACTGCCCGCTGCCCAGCCTGCTGATCCAGCCGCTGGTGGAAAACGCCATTGTCCACGGCATCCATCCCTGCCGGGGTAAAGGCGTGGTGACGCTGAGCATTAAGGATCAGGGCCATCGGGTGCGTATTGCGGTGCGCGACACCGGCAACGGCATTAGCGAAGAGGTAATGGCGCGCGTGAAGCGCAACGAAATGCCGGGCAACAAGATCGGCCTGCTGAACGTGCATCATCGGGTGAAACTGCTGTACGGCGAGGGGCTGCATATCCACCGTTTTAATCCGGGTACCGAAATCGCCTTCTACATCAGTAAGAACGGCGCCCTGTTGCCGGAAAACCAGAGTGTTTCATTGACTGCCTGAGATGGGAAACCGATGTGAAAGCAATAATCGTTGAAGATGAATTTCTTGCCCAGCAGGAGCTGAGCTGGCTGATCCGCCAGCACAGCAGCATTAGCATTGAAGCCACCTTTGATGACGGCCTCGACGTGCTGAAGTACCTGCAGAGTCACCAGGTGGACGTGATATTTCTCGATATCAATATTCCGTCGCTGGACGGCATGCTGCTGGCGCAGAACATCAGTAAGTTCGCCAGCAAGCCGCTGATCGTGTTTATTACCGCCTATAAAGAGCACGCGGTGGATGCGTTTGAGCTGGAAGCATTTGACTACATCCTCAAGCCCTATTCAGAGATGCGCATCGTTACTCTGCTGCGCAAGCTGGAAAACCATGCGCAGAGCAGCGCACAGCTCAGCAGCACGGCGGCGCGCCCTGCTGCGTACACCATTAATCTGGTGAAGGACGAACGCATCATCGTCACCGATATCAACGATATCTATTACGCAGAAGCCCATGAAAAGCTGACGTTTGTCTATACTCGGCGGGAAGAGTATGTGATGTCGATGAATATCACCGAGTTTTGCAGTCGCCTGCCGGAGGCGTATTTCTTTCGCTGCCACCGCTCATACTGCGTGAACCTGAGTAAGATCCGCGAGATTGAGCCGTGGTTTAACAACACCTATATTCTCAAGCTGCGCGATATGGAGTTTCAGGTTCCGGTCAGCCGCAGCAAGGTGAAGGAGTTTCGCCAGCTGATGCGGCTGTAGCGCCGCAACAGCGTGGAGATTACAGCACGCGGCCCAGGGTCTGACGCAGGTGCGCGCCCGCGCCCAGCAGGCCCGGCTGATCGTGAGTGATCATGAAGACCGGAATGCGCGAGGTGTAGTCGCGGAAGCGTCCTTTATCTTCAAACGCCGCACGGAACCCGGAAGCTTTAAAGAACTCCAGGAAACGCGGCACGATGCCACCGGCGATATACACGCCGCCAAAAGTGCCGAGGTTCAGCGCCAGGTTACCGCCAAAACGGCCCATGCAGACGCAGAACATCGACAGCGCGCGGCGGCAGTCGGTGCAGCTGCCGTTGAGCGCCCGCTCGCTGACATCGCGCGGCTTGAGGTTTTCTGGCTCCCGGTCATCTGATTTAACAATCGCCCGATACAGGTTTACCAGCCCGCCGCCGGAGAGAATACGCTCGGCGGAAACGTGGCCGAGTTCAGCGCGCAGCACCTCAAGGATCATATCTTCTTCGTCGCTGTTAGCCGCGAAATCAACGTGGCCGCCCTCGCCCGGCAGGCTCACCCAGCGCTTATCCACGTGGACCAGATGCGCCACGCCGAGCCCGGTGCCCGCGCCATACACGGCAACCGGCTTATCCTGCACTGCCGGTTCGCCGCCGAACTGCAGCACGTCGTCAGGCGACAGCATCGGGATCGCCATCGACACGGCGGTAAAATCGTTGATGATCTCCAGCGACTCGAAGGCCAGGCTGGCTTTCATTTTACTGGTGGAAAATGCCCAGTCATGGTTGGTCATTTCGACCCAGTCTTCCGTGATTGGGCAGGCGATGGCAATACAGCCATGCTTAATGTCCTGCTGCTGTTCATCCAGATAAGCGCGGATCACCGCTTCCAGACTGGCATAATCTGTCGTGGGGAACGTTTTGGCTTGTGAAATAGCACCGGTCTCAACTTCACACAGTGCCAGGCGCGCATTGGTGCCGCCGACATCACCTACCAAAGCATACTTAGTCATTATTGTTTTGCTCCACTTACGTCAATTAGACACACTATAAATTCCCCCCGTTAAAACGACAACGATCAGCGGAAGTAAAACCTACGCGAGCGTTACCTTAACGGGGTTAGTGCTTTTTGCCCACGGGCAACAGTCTGAATTGCGCACTAAATGGCAGTTTAGCTGCTGTTACGCTGATGCAGCGCCTGGGTGACGGCGGCCAGCAGCGGCGGAATGTCCTGCTGCGGCAGCACCACTTCCACCAGCGACAGGCGCGAGTTCCCCTCCAGCAGCTTCATCACTTCCTGCAGCTGCACCGTTTGCGTTACGCGCCAGCTCTGGGCCTGACAATCGACGTTCAGCGCCTGCGGCAGCCGCGTCCAGTCCCAGTGAGCGATATCGTTATAGCGCTGCTCTGCGCCGTGGATGGCACGCTCGACGGTGTAGCCATCATTATTGAGCAGGAAAATCACCGGTTTTTGCCCATCGCGCAGCATCGATCCTATCTCCTGCGCCGTCAGCTGGGCCGAACCGTCACCGATTATCAGCACCACGCGGCGGGCAGGCTCTGCCGTTTGCGCGCCAAAAGCCGCCGGTAATGTGTAGCCGATCGATCCCCACAGCGGCTGAACCAGCAGGCGGGCATCCGGCGGCAGGCGCAGAGAGGCCGCACCGAATGCCGCCGTTCCCTGATCGGCCAGAATAATATCCCCGGGGCGCAGAAACGCCTGAATCAGCGGCCAGAAGCTGTTCTGCGTCAGATTGTCTGAGCAGTCCCCTTCCAGCTGCGGCGGCGCAACAATGGCGCGCTGCCAGCCTGCACCATGCTTACGTGCCAGCTGGTGCAGCACTTCCAGCGCAGTCGCCATGGGCAGCTCGAACGTCTGGTCACCGATGCGGCTGCGATATAGCCCGACGTCAATGGTTTTTGCGCTGTCGATCTGCTGAGTAAAGCCAGCGGTAATGGTATCGGTATACATTACCCCCACGGTAACCAGCACGTCGCTCTGCTCGATCACCTGTCGAGTGTGTGGCGCACTGGAGGCCCCGGCATAGGTGCCGGCAAAGCCATGCAGCGTTTCCGGCAGCAGGCTTTTTCCCATCAGCAGCGTGGCAAATGGCATCGGCACCTCGCGCAGCCAGCGCACCAGCGGTTGCTGCTGCCCGGCACGATCGGCGAGGAAGTCAGCCAGCAGCGCCACGCTGGCGGCCGGGGCCAGCTTCAGCTCTGCGGCATCGGCAAAGGCCGCCCGCTGCGTGCTGTTGTTAGTGACGGGCAGCAATAGCGGGGTTGAAGGCGGTGAAAGCGGGCTTTCTGCCACGTTGGTCGCTAGCAGCAGATAGACCGGGCGATACCCGGTCAGCGCGGCAATCAGCACCCGGTCAATCTCTGCGGCCGCGTTCTCTGCCGTCAGCACGCTGCTGGCGACGGAAATTTCCTGATGCATACGCATAAAGTGGCGGAAGTCGCCATCGCCCAGCGTGTGGTGCAGCAGCTCACCCTTATTCTGTGAGGTTTGTGAGGGCGCGCCAACGATATGCACCACCGGCAGATACTCGGCATAGCTGCCCGCCACGCCATTGATGGCGCTCAGTTCACCCACGCCAAAAGTGGTCAATAACGCCGCTGCCCCGCGGCAGCGGGCATAACCATCCGCCGCATAGGCGGCATTAAGCTCGTTGGCACAGCCCACCCAGGCAAGACGCGGATGGTCGATAACGTGGTCAAGAAACTGCAGGTTGTAGTCCCCGGGCACGCCGAACAGATGATCGATACCGATCTCATTTAAACGCGTAAGAAGATAATCCCCAACGGTATAACTGCTCATCATTCGGCTCCTCATGGCGGTATGAATTGAGTATTAGCGATTATTTTCACTCTGTTATAGGAAACTCCTTTGACCGCGTGGCAACAGATCGTTACGCCGTTAAGATTTATCTTTAAGTTGCGATCCATCCCGCTCTTTCACTTAGTGTAACCGTATACACTGCTATGCTATTCCGCGTCCTTACCGTTTCAATAACAGGATTTACTCATGGTTTATCAAGCAGATGCCCAGCGTTATGAGAAAATGACCTACCACCGCTGCGGGCGCAGCGGCCTGAAACTCCCGGCAATTTCACTGGGTTTATGGCACAACTTTGGCGACAGCACGCGCGTGGATAACAGTCGTGACCTGCTGCGCCATGCTTTTGATAACGGTATCACCCATTTTGATCTGGCCAATAATTACGGTCCGCCTCCCGGCTCGGCCGAGGAGAATTTTGGCCGGATTCTGCGCGAAGATTTTCGCCCGTATCGCGATGAGCTGGTGATCTCCAGCAAGGCGGGTTACACCATGTGGCCAGGACCTTATGGCGACTGGGGTTCGCGCAAATACCTGATTTCCAGCCTGGATCAGAGCCTGCAACGCATGGGGCTGGAGTATGTGGATATCTTCTACCATCACCGCCCGGATCCGGAAACGCCGCTGGAAGAGACCATGGCAGCGCTTGACCATCTGGTGCGCCAGGGCAAAGCGCTGTACGTGGCGCTTTCCAACTACCCGGCAGAGCTGGCCGCGCAGGCGATTGCTATCTTGCAGGATCTCGGCACGCCGTGCCTGATCCACCAGCCGAAATATTCGATGTTTGAGCGCGCACCGGAAGCTGGCTTGCTGGATGTGCTGGCGCAGAAGGGGGTGGGCAGCATTGCCTTCTCCCCGCTGGCCGGTGGTGTGCTGACCGACCGCTATCTCAACGGCATCCCGGAAGATTCCCGTGCCGCCAGCGGCAGCCGCTTCCTCAGCAGCGATCAGCTGACGCCGGAGAAAATGGAGAAGGTTCAGCGCCTGAATGCGCTGGCGCAGCAGCGCGGGCAAAAGCTGTCGCAAATGGCGCTGGCGTGGGTTTTACGCGGCGGCCACGTCACCTCGGTGCTGATTGGCGCCAGTAAAACTGCGCAGATTGATGATGCGGTGCAGATGCTCAACAAGCGTGATTTCAGCGCAGATGAGTTAGCCCGTATAGAGTCAATTCTGGCTTAATCCCGCCATGCGGGCCGACCGGAAGAGAGGGTCGGCCCCAACGAGAATTGCCCCTTTCCCCCCTGCAGAAAAATCCCAATTCGCCGTTTTTGCGCGTTTATCAGAATTCACCAGGCGTTAAGCCAGCAATCTCGTTATATTGTGCTGCTACAGCGGAGAAGGCAGACCGCTGATAAAGGAGATAATATGAAACGCTTATTGCTTGTTGCCACTTTATTGGCAAGTTTGTCCCCGTTGGCGGTACACACAGCTTATGCCGACAGCGCACGTATTACTTTAGCCCCGGGGGTGACGCTGCATTTGGGCGACCGCGACGATCGCGGACGCTACTGGGACGGCGGCCGCTGGCGCGACAACCACTGGTGGCGTAATAATTATCGCTACAATGAAGGGCGCTGGTGGCGACACGAGCAGTGGCGACGCCATGAAGCAGAGCGCCGACATCATGAAAGGGAAAGGGAGCGCCGCTGGCGCGACCACGAGCGCCATCGTGAATGGCGTCACGACCACGGTCGCCATCACGGCCACGACCGTTGGTAACCATCCTGGCGGGTCAGGCATGCCTGACCCCTACGAAAAACATCCATTTGAATGCTGCGGCATAGGCCGCATGCATAACGTTAAGCGTAGGGGCGGCGGCATGCCCCGCCCGGGTTCACAAATTCATTCCCATCGATACCAGCAGATACCCATTCAGCACCACCACAACCGCGACAATCAGGCGGCCAACGTTCTGCATCAGGCGCGAGTTCACCATATCCCCCATCAGCTCACGGTTGCCGGTAAAGGCCAGCAGAGGCACCAGCGCCAGCGCAATACCGAAGCTGAGCAGTACCTGGCTCATCACCAGTATCCGCGTGGGTTCCCAGCCTGCCATAATCACAATAAAGGAGGGCAGCATGGTGATCACGCGGCGCACCAGCAGCGGAATATGGAAGTGGATAAAGCCCTGCATCACCACCTGCCCGGCCATGGTGCCGACCACGGTAGAGGACAATCCTGCTGCCAGCAGGCTAAGGCCAAACACCAGCGCGGCGGCTTTACCTAACAGCGGGTCCAGCGTCAGATACGCCTGGTCGAGATCGGCAATCCCGCTGTGGCCGCTAAAGTGGAATGCGGCAGCCGCCGTGGCCATCATCGCCAGATTCACAAAGCCGGCGATAGTCATGGCAATCGCCACATCCAGCTTGGTTGAAGAGTAGCGCTGCTCCCGCGTACCGCCATCGCTGCTGTTCTGCGTCAGCGAGGAGTGCAGGTAGATGACGTGCGGCATAATGGTCGCGCCAAGCACCCCCGCCGCCAGCAGCACGGCATCTGCGGTTGGCAGTGATGGCACCGCCATACCCTGCAGCAGGTCGACAACCTTCGGCTGCGAGAAAAACAGCTCAATCACATAGGCCGCCGCGACAAACAGCAGCAGGCCACCGATCACCAACTCCAGCGGCTTTGAACCACGGCTTTGCAGCATCAGGATCAGAAACGTTGCCACACCGGTGAGCATCGCCCCCTGCAACAGGCTGACGCCAAACACCAGCTTGAAGCCTATCGCCGCGCCGATAAACTCGGCGAGGTCGGTTGCCATAGCGATAATTTCCGCCTGCACCCAGTAAAACCACACCGCCGGGCGCGGAAAACGATCGCGGATATGCTCGGCCAGATTTTTGCCGGTTGCGATACCCAGCTTGGCAGACATCAGCTGGATCACCATCGCCATGATGTTGGCCCAGACAACGACCCACAGCAGGGTGTAACCGTAAGAGGCACCTGCCTGGATATTGGTGGCGAAGTTGCCGGGGTCGATATAGCCAATCGCCGCAATAAAGGCTGGCCCCATCAAGGCAAATTTGATTTTACGACTACTGCGGACGTTCTGCTCCGCAGTGCGGCTTTCCGACATAGCTGTTACCCCTGCTGCTAAACACCTGACAATTATCATGCCTTTAAGTGATAATGATTATCAAGTGCATTTAAAATGGTTATCTTTATCGCTGTGATAGCCAGCGCTATGAGTTATAGCAATGGCTATACTTTTAGATAAAGTACGGCAACGCCAAAAAATGAGCAACCTTTTTCACTGTAGGGTATCTGGCATTCACTTACCACTTGTGCGGTGATTTTTTCATCGCAATTCAGCCAGGATTGTTTTAATAAAGAGGTCGGTAAGCGCAACTTTACGCGTAAGCTGTTAAAAAAGAGTGAAAACCTGTGACGCCTCAAGCTTTTCTGTAATCTGCTGCAATAGGGAATTGTTATATTGAGGCATAGATCTCGTTTTTCCGGTTCCTGTTACATAGAATGTGCAACGAAATATAACAGCCCTCAAATTTGGAGCAAATATGTCCCGCATTCTTCACTTTGCTTTGGCACTGGTGGTGGTGACTCTGCTGGCCTTGTTAGTCAGCCGTGACCGTAAAAACATCCGTGTCCGCTTTGTCATACAGCTATTGGTGATTGAAGTCGCCCTCGCCTGGTTCTTCCTGAACTCGGAAGTGGGTCTCGGCTTCGTCCAGGGGTTCTCAAATCTGTTCGAAAAATTACTGAAGTATGCGGCGGAAGGGACCAACTTCGTCTTTGGTAATATGAGCGATAAAGGTCTGGCCTTCTTCTGGCTTAATGTGCTGTGCCCTATCGTCTTTATCTCTGCGCTGATCGGCATCCTGCAGCACTTCCGCATTTTGCCCATCGTCATCCGTGCCATCGGTACCGTGCTGTCAAAAATCAACGGCATGGGCAAACTGGAGTCTTTCAACGCCGTCAGTTCTCTGATTTTGGGACAGTCAGAAAACTTTATTGCGTATAAAGATATCCTTGGAAAAATGTCCGAACGCCGCATGTACACCATGGCAGCGACCGCGATGTCGACCGTTTCAATGTCGATTGTCGGCGCCTACATGACCATGCTGCAGCCAAAGTATGTGGTCGCCGCGCTGGTACTCAACATGTTCAGCACCTTTATCGTGCTGTCATTGATCAACCCGTACCGCGTTGATAGCGAAGAAGACCTCAAGCTGGGGAATACCCATCAGGGACAGAGCTTCTTCGAGATGCTGGGCGAATATATCCTCGCCGGTTTCAAAGTGGCAGTGATCGTGGCAGCGATGCTGATTGGCTTTATCGCCCTGATCTCCGGGATTAACGCGCTGTTCGACTTTATTTTCGGTATCAGCTTCCAGGGCATTCTCGGCTATGTCTTCTTCCCGTTCGCGTGGGTGATGGGCGTGCCGGCTCATGAAGCGCTGCAGGTCGGCAGCATCATGGCGACCAAACTGGTATCAAACGAGTTTGTGGCAATGATGGATCTGCAAAAAATCGCCGGTACGCTGTCGCCGCGTGGTGAAGGCATCCTGTCGGTGTTCCTGGTATCGTTTGCTAACTTCTCCTCGATCGGTATCGTGGCGGGTGCCATCAAAGGCCTGCATGAAGAGCAGGGCAACGTGGTTTCCCGCTTTGGCCTGAAGCTGCTGTACGGCTCAACGCTGGTCAGCGTGCTGTCGGCCTCGATTACGGGTCTGGTGCTGTAATAGGTTTGCGGGCTGACCGAAAAAAAGGTCAGCCCTGTGCCAAATCCCCTTCGATTCACAACGGTACCGCCAGGTGCTCGCGCAGCGTTTCCCCCTGATACTCCTTTCTAAAGGCCCCGCGCCGCTGTAACTCCGGCACCACGTAATCGGCAAAATCATTCAGTGACGCAGGCATATCGGCCGGCATCAGCACAAATCCATCGCAGGCCCTCTCCTCTACCCAGCGAATCATCTCGTCTGCTATCGAGTGTGGTGTGCCCACCAGCAGCGGGAATGAGGCACTGGCGGCGTAGGTTTTCGCCACCTGCGCCAGCGTCTTCCCTTCCTGCCGCGCCTGCCTGATCACATATTCAAAGCACCCTTTGCTGCCGCTGATCTGCGCAAAGATATCCGGGAACAGCTCATCAGGGTCATGCTGTGACAGATCGTAATTCATGCTGGCCGACATAAAGCTCAGGCCCGCCAGCGGGTTAACCAGTTCGTCCAGCTCACGGCGTTTCTCTTCAGCCGCCCGCTGCGTGGCGGCCACCACTGGCATAATTCCCGGCAGCACTTTGCAGGCGGCGGGCGGGCGACCGTGCAGGGCCATCTGCTGTTTGAACTGCTGATAGAACAGCTGCGCGCGCGCCAGCTCGGGCTGCACGGTGAAGATCACCTCCGCCAGACGGGTCGCCACCTGCTGGAAATCCGCCGAGACGCCCGCAAGGATCTGCACCGGCCTGCCCTGCGGCGGCTGGCTGACCGTCAGCGGACCTTTGATTTGAAAATGTTCGCCGTGGAAATGGCTGTAGCTGACCTTGCTGGCATCGACATACACGCCGCTGGCTTTATCAGCCACGCGCGCGCCGGGTTGCCAGCTCGCCATCAGCAGCTGCACCGCGTCGATAAACTCGGCCGCGCGCTGATAACGTTCGCCGTGCGGGGGCAGCTGCTGACGGCTGAAGTTGTGCGCTTCGCCGTCGTTAGTCGACGTCACCGCATTCCAGGCGGCGCGCCCGTGGCTGAAGTGATCCAGAGTCGCCAGCGTGCGCGCCGCGTGAAACGGTTCGCCATAGGTGGTCGACAGCGTGCCCCCCAGCCCGATGCGGCGGGTGAACAGGCTGAGCGCGGTCAGCAGCGCCATCGGTTCCGGGCGCGCATAGCCGGGACGGTACTGCACGGTAGTGGCGATATCCGCACCGTAGATATCATCGATCGACAGCTTATCGGCAATAAAGGCGAAGTCGAATTTTGCCGCCTCGGCCTTCTGCACCAGCTTCAGCCAGGTTTCCAGCTGCATCGGGTCCGGGTTTTCGGCGTCAGGATGGCGCCAGCCGCCCGCATGCAGCCCGGTGTCGCTCAGGTAGAGTGCCAGGTGCATAACTATTTCCCCGCCGATAAGGAGAGATCGATAAACGATTCGGCCTTGAGCGGTTTCGGGATCAGGCCATTTTTCGCGTAGAAATCAGCGGTATTTTGCTGGATAGCCAGCACCTGCGCCTTATCGCTGACCACCGTATTGATCTCACGCTTCACCTTTTGCAGCGCGACTTCCTGCGGGATGCGCAGCAGCTTAGCAATTGACGCGGCGTACTCCTGCGGATGCTGCGCTCCCCAGGCCCGTGCGCGCGTCAGCCGCTGGCTGAAGTCCGACAGCTCGCTGCGCCTGGCGGCAATCGCGCTGTTGCTGGCGACCAGGTAGTTGAGCGCCGGGTAATCTTTGCCGTCAGCAATAATCTGCGCGCCGGACTGCTGGGTGGCGAACGAGACGTAAGGCTCCCAGGTGGAAACCGCATCCACCCCGCCCTGATCCAGCACCAGCGTGGCCTCTGCCGGGGTCGTGAACACAAAATTGACCGCTTTGACCGCGACGCCAGCGCGTTCCAGCACCTGCAGCGCCAGATTATGGCCCGACGAACCTTTGACGGTGGCAATGCGCTTGCCCGCCAGCTGCTGTGGCGTGGTGATAGCACTGCCCTTTTTGACGATAATCGCGTTACCCGCATACTGAGTGGCAAGGATGCCTTTGGCATCCAGGCCGGCGGCCACGGCAAAAGTGAGCGGTGCATCGCCGACCGAACCGGCATCAATCGAGCCGGCGCGCATCGCTTCCAGCAGCGGAGCGGCATTGGCAAATTCGTGCCAGTCGAGCGTATACGGCAGATTGTTCAGCTCGCCAGCGGCTTCAAGGATGGCACGGGCATTGCCGCGCTGATCGCCGACCGACAGCGTGGCGGCAAAGCTGGTGGAGCTGACGGCGGCCAGCAGCAGGGAAACAGGAAGCAGATAGCGTGATTTCATCGGGTGTCTCAGCAAGAGGAAAAAACTGAGACTAGCACCGCGCTGTTTATAATCTGAACGCATTTTATCAGCAATAAATATGCATAATGAGCATATTAAATTCCGCAACGGGCCATTATGCTGACGTTTTTTACTGCTGGAAAACTGCGATGAAACTGGAAGATCTTCACGCCTTTGTCACCCTTGTGCAGCTGCAGTCCACGCAGCAGACCGCCAGCCGACTCGGGCTGACTCAGCCTGCCGTGACGCGACGGGTGCAAAACTTTGAGGAGGCGCTCGGCGTGCTGCTGCTGGACCGCCAGACCAAACCGCTGAAACCGACCGCGCTTGGCCTGCTGGTGTATCAGCAGTGCAAGCGCATCGCCGCTGAAGTAGAGGCCCTGACGCAGCTGGTCTCTGGTGATGCCGCCCCGCAGGGCGTGCTGCGCTTTGGCCTGCCGCACAGTCTGACCGATGATAGCCTGCTTCCGGTGCTGGCCGCCGTGCAGCAGCGCTACCCCGATTTACAGCCACGCCTGAGCAGCGGCTGGGGTAATCAGCTACTTCAGCAGCTGGATCAGGCCCAGCTGGATGCCGCCCTGCTGCTGTTCCCGGCGGGGAAAGTCTTTGCCGGTGGATTGCAGGCGCGCGGTCTGGGCGCCGTGCCGCTGGTGGTGGTGGCCGCCGATGACGGGCAGCCGCTGCCGCGCACGCTGGCGCAGTGCTATGCCCGGGGCTGGATCCTCAATCCGGACGGCTGCGGTTTTCGTGCCACAATTGCCCGCGCGCTGGCGGACCAGGGGTTGCCGCTTCAGCTGAATATGGAAGTTCAGGGCACCGCGCTGCAGCTGGGGTTAATTGCCGGGGGCAGCGGGCTGGGCATTTTACCGCGCATGCTGCTGCCGCGTGCCGCAAATCAGCAGCGGGTGCGGGAAGTCCCGCTGCAGGACTTCAGCCCGCAAAGCGAGCTGTGGCTGGTGCATCCGGCGCTCCCGGCCAGCCACCAGGCCGCCGTCAATCTGTTCGCCACGACGCTGGCGGCTGGATTTGGCCTCAGCGAGCATTGCTGATTTTTATATTAACAACGAAGAATTATGAATTTCACACATAGTGTTTTCAGCTTTAGGGTTGGCTCTCACCCCGCCAGTGCGCGGCGTTCACCACGGAGAGCACAGCATGAGCATTCAGTTCCTCGGTATGATTGGCCACCGCCTGGCCTCGGAAACCCTTAGCGCCAGCGGGCCGGTGTTTAACAAACAGTATATTGCCGACTTCGCCCGCGCCCACGAAGACGCGGGATTTGACCGCATTCTGATCGGCTACTGGTCCGATCAACCGGACGGTTTTCTGGTCACCGCCCATGCGGCGGCCAATACCTCTACGCTGAAGTTTTTACTGGCGCATCGCCCCGGCTTCGTCTCGCCAACGCTGGCGGCGCGCAAGCTGGCGACGCTTGACCAGTTAACCGACGGCCGCCTGGCGGTGCATATCATCAGCGGCGGCAGCGATGCCGAGCAGCGCCGCGACGGTGACTATCTGAATAAAACCCAGCGCTATGCGCGCACCGACGACTTCCTCAGCGTGCTGAACAGCAGCCTGACCTCCGCGCAGCCTTACGATCATCAGGGCGAGTATTATCAGGCGGAGCAGGCATTTTCGGCGGTAAAGCCCGTGCAGGGTAAGCTGCCGATCTATTTTGGCGGTTCCTCCGACGAAGCGATCGCCGTGGCAGCTCGTCACGCCGATGTGTTTGCACTGTGGGGAGAGCCGCTGAAAGGCGCAGCGGAAACCGTGCGCACCGTGCGCGCCGCGGCCGCCCGCCACGGGCGTGAGATCGGTTTTAATATCTCCTTCCGCCCGATTATTGCCGCCACGGAAAAAGAAGCCTGGGAGAAAGCGGAATATATCCGCGAAGAGGCGCGCAAAAAGCTGCATGAGAGCGGCCACAATTTTGGCTCCACCAAGCCGCAAAGCGTGGGGGCGCAGCGCCTGATGGCCGCCGCCAGTGAAGGTGAGCGTCTCGACAGCGTGCTGTGGACCGGCATCGCACAGCTGGTCGGCGGCGGCTATAACTCCACCTCCCTGGTCGGCACGCCGGATCAGGTGTCTGATGCGCTACTCAAATATTACGATCTCGGCATTGAAAGCGTGCTGATACGCGGCTTCGACCCGCTCAATGACGCGCTGGAGTATGGCCGCGAGCTGATCCCCCTGACGCGGGAAAAAGTGGCGGCTCGCCGCGTGGCAAGGAGCGCCTGATGAGACGTCATGCACTTTACGCCCTGCTGCTGGCGGCGGTGGCGACCTCGGCACTGGCGGCGGAAAAAGTCACGCTGCGGCTGGGCGATGTCAAAGGCGACCGCTTTATCTCGCTGCGCGCCTCGGGACAGCTCGATAATCTGCCTTACGAGCTCAAGCTCAGCTCGTTTGATTCCGGTGCGCCGGTGCAGGAAGCGCTCAATGCCGGGGCGCTTGACGTTGGCTTTACCGGCGACCTGCCGTTTCTGTTCGTCTATGCCGCCGGCGCGCCGGTGAAAGCGGTCGGTGCCTGGCAGAATAACGCCGACAGCATCGCCCTGCTGGCCCGCCCCGGCAGCGGTATCCACAGCCTGCAAGATCTGAAAGGTAAGCAGATTGCGGTCAACCGCGGCGGCTGGGGGCACTTTCTGCTGCTTGGCCTGCTGGAGCGTGCCGGACTGAAACCGCAGGATGTCACGATGCGCTTCCTTGGGCCGGTGGACGGGCGCGCCGCGCTGGCGACCGGATCGGTTGATGCCTGGGCCACCTGGGAGCCGTATGTCTCCTCCGCTATCGTGGTCGACCACGCCGTGCTGGTACCGCAGGGCGGCGGCAAGGGCATTCTTTCCGGTTACTCCTATGCGCTGGCGCGTGAAGAGGCGCTGAAAGAGAGCGGTAAACGCCAGGCTATTAGTGACCTGCTGGCAAGGCTGGCGAAAGCGCAAATCTGGGCACAGCAGCATCCGCAACAGTTTGCGCAGGCACTGAGTCAATCACTCAACATGCCGGTCAGCATTACCCAGCGCTGGATCGCCTCCGCGCAGATCCGCCCGACCCATTTTAATCCGCAGCTGGCGGCAACGCTGCAAAAGTCAGCGGACTTCTTCTATCGCTATAAGGTACTGCCAAAAGCCATCGATGTGCATAACGCCTTCGATTATTCGCTGGCCGACGCGGCCAACCGCATCGCCGCCGGGGAGAAACCCCATGAGTAATCCACAACGACTGCGTACCTTTCTCGCCGGGCTGGCGAGCCTGCTCGACGAGAAGCCGCAGCAGCAGGAGATCCTACTGCACGGCAGTGCACTGCTTAAAGAGCTGGTGCGCGTTGATGACTGGCTGCCCGATGAGTTCGCCCGGCCCGATCCCGCGCGCTACCAGCAATACTTGCTGTATGCCGACGCGCAGCAGCGCTTTTCGGTGGTGAGCTTTGTCTGGGGGCCGGGCCAGACCACGCCGGTACACGATCACCGCGTCTGGGGGCTGATCGGCATGCTGCGCGGTGCCGAAGTTTCGCAAGGCTATCGCCTGACGGAAAGCGGCCTGCAACCCGACGGGCAGGCTGTGCGGCTGGAGCCAGGTACGGTTGAGGCGGTGTCGCCGCAGGTGGGCGATATCCACCGCGTCAGCAATGCCTGGGGTGACCGCACCTCGGTCAGCATTCACGTCTACGGCGGCAATATCGGCGGCGTGCGCCGGGCGGTCTACCTTGATGACGGCAGTGAAAAACCGTTTATTTCCGGCTACAACAACACGCATTTACCAAATATCTGGGATCTCTCACATGACTGAATTCAATCCGCTTACCCGCGACTATCATCAGCTGCGCCACGCGCTGCTTAATCACCAGGAGGTGGCGCTGGTCGATGTGCGCGAAGAGGCCGACTACGCCAGCGGGCACCCGCTGTTCGCGGTGAATATCGCGTACTCCAAATTGGATATCGAAATCCTTAACCGCATTCCACGGCTGAATACCCCGGTGACGCTGTATGACAATGGCAGCGGGCTGGCGCGGGCTGCGGCGCTCAGGCTGCACGAGCTTGGCTATCAGGATATTGCCCTGCTGGCGGGCGATCTGGCAGGCTGGCGCGAAGCCGGAGGCGAACTGTTCATCGACGTCAATTCGCCATGCAAAGCGTTTGGCGAGCTGGTCGAAAGCCGCGCCGCAACCCCTTCACTCAGTGCCGAAGAGGTCGATGCACTGCTTCGCAGCGGCAAACCGGTGGTGGTGCTCGACGCGCGCCGCTTTGATGAGTACCAGACCATGAGCATTCCCGGCAGCATCAGCGTGCCGGGCGGCGAGCTGGCGCTGCGCGTGCGCGATCTCGCCCCTTCCCCGCAAACCACTATTATTGTTAACTGCGCCGGACGCACGCGCAGCATTATCGGCACGCAGTCGCTGGTCAACGCCGGCGTACGTAACCCGCTTTTCGCCCTGCGCAACGGCACCATCGGCTGGACGCTGGCCGGCCTGGCGCTGGAGCACGGACAGTCACGCCAGTATGCAGGCACCAGCGATACCGCGCGAGTGCAGGCGGCGCGCCAGGCGAGGACGCTGGCAGATAAAGCCGGCGTGCAGCGCACCACGCTGAAAGAAGTACAGCTGTGGCAGCGCCAGCAGCAGCACACCGTTTATTTGTTTGATGTGCGCGCCGCCAGCGAATACGAACACGGCCATCTGCCGGGCAGCCGCTATGTGCCCGGTGGCCAGCTGGTGCAGGAGACGGACCACTATGCCAGCGTGCGCGGCGGGTGGATCGTGCTAATCGACGATGACGGCGTGCGCGCCAACAGCACCGGCTCGTGGCTGGCACAGCTGGGGTGGCAGGTGTGGGTGCTGGACGACCTCTGCGCGCAGGATTTCAGCGCCAGCGGCGGCTGGGCACCGCTTATCCCACCTCTGCCAGCTCAGCAGGAAGTTGAACCGCATCAGTTGGCCAACTGGCTTGCAGAGGGCGATACGCAGGTGCTGGATTTCACCACCAGCGCCAATTACGTCAACGCGCATATTCCCGGTGCGGCCTGGCTTCAGCGCTCAGCACTGACGCAGCAGGGGGCGGCCATTCTGCCCGCCGCGCAGCGTTACGTGGTGACCTGCGGCAGCAGTATGCTGGCACGCTATGCAGTGGCACAGCTGGAAGCGCTGACGGGTAAAGCGGTTATCGTGCTGAAGGGCGGAAATACGGCATGGAAAGCGGCGGGATTGCCGGTGGAAGCTGGGGAAACAGCCCTGCTGCTGCCGCGCATCGATCGCTATCGCCGCCCTTATGAGGGTACGGATAACTCCGCCGAGGCTATGCAGGCGTATCTCGATTGGGAGTATGGTCTGGTGGCGCAGCTGGAGCGCGACGGCACGCATGGGTTTAGCGTGCTGACGGCGTAAAATTCGTCGCGTCGCTATGCCGAAACAGGGGGCGGGCGTACGTCCAGACCGACCGCGACAGCGGTTTCTGGCCGGTAGTTGTAGGGGCGGCTTGCCTGCCCCTGATAAAACGCAGACGAAAAAAAATCCGCCTGAGCAGATTATTGTTCACATCATTAAGAATTTGGTGGAGATAAGCGGGATCGAACCGCTGACCTCTTGCATGCCATGCAAGCGCTCTCCCAGCTGAGCTATACCCCCACTACTAACTCTGCGATTTTTCGGTGCCACCCAATCTGCTGGTGAAGATTTGGTGGAGATAAGCGGGATCGAACCGCTGACCTCTTGCATGCCATGCAAGCG
>NZ_JASCAQ010000068.1:0-49911 GCF_029967685.1 Erwinia sp. V90_4
CCGACCCCCTCCGTGTAAAGGAGATGCTCTACCAACTGAGCTAATCACCCATATCGAAACTTTAAAGCACGGTTTACACCGCTTAAAACTTAATAGTGGTGGGTCGTGCAGGATTCGAACCTGCGACCAATTGATTAAAAGTCAACTGCTCTACCAACTGAGCTAACGACCCACTTTTGTGCTGCTGGCGTCTCTTAACATATCCCCCGGCAACGGCGGCATATATTACTGATTTGAATTTCCAGCGCAACCACTATTTCAGGTTAAGCTGTTCAACTGCTTAGCTTTCACGCGGTAAGACCAGAATTCAGGCGAAATCTGGCCAGATGGCGCAAATTAAAGAGCGGCCGAACGTTTTTGCGCCTGTTTCGCTGCATCAGTATTAGGGTAAAGTTTTACCACCTGCTGATACACCGCTTTGGCTTTTGCCTTGTCGCCTTTTTCCTGCATGATCACCCCCACCTTCAGCAGCGCATCGCCACTCTTCGGTGATTTAGGGTAATTTTTTACTACGGTGGCAAAATAATAGGCCGCGTCGTCTTTTTTACCTTTGTTGTAATTCAACTGTCCCAGCCAGTAATTGGCATTCGGCTGGAAGGTGGAATCCGGATACTTCTTCACAAAGGCCTGAAAAGCGGCGATCGCCTGATCGTACTGCTTTTTCTCCAGCACCAGTGCCACTGCGGCATTGTAGTCGGTGTTGGCATCACCGCTTTGCACAGGCGCAGCAGCAGCGGCGGCAGGAGCCGCCGCCGCGTCGCTACCTGACGCACCGCTATTGCCTGCCGCAGCATCGCCGCCAGCTGCTGCTGCGTTAGCATTTGCGCCACCGCTGCTCAGACTGTCGATCTGCTGGTAAAGGCCTTTCTGACGTTCCACAACCTGGTTCAGCTGATAGCTGTTTTCCTGGATCTGACCACGTAACTGGTCAATATCATTTTGGTTAGCGGAAAGTTGCTGCTGAAGCTGCTGGAGGAGCTGTGCCTGAGCATTAGAAATACGCTCAAGAGTGGTGACGCGGTCTTCAACCGAGCCAGAGCCAACGTTACTGATTGTTGCCTGGGCATTAGCGGCCCAGGGGGCCGCTACGCCAATCAGTAACGACAGACTCAACAGGTGAGTTCTGAAGCTACTAATCATGTGATTCTCTTAGTAAACCAGTACTGCACGACGGTTTTTAGCATAAGCTGATTCGTCGTGACCCAGTACTGCAGGTTTTTCTTTACCGTAAGAAACGATAGAGATCTGGTCAGCAGAAACGCCTTTACCCTGCAGGTACATTTTCACAGCAGTAGCACGACGCTCGCCCAGTGAAATGTTGTACTCAGGAGTACCGCGCTCATCCGCATGACCTTCTACGGTCACTTTGTAAGATGGGTTGCTACGCAGGAAGTTTGCGTGTGCATCCAGCATCTGAGCGAATTCTGACTGGATGTCAAACTTGTCCAGACCGAAGTAAACGATGTTGTTTTTCTGCAGTTCTTGCATCTGCAGACGTGCCTGCTCGTCAGAAGACATGTTACCGCTGTTCATGCCGCTGTTAGAACCGTCACCCATGCCCATACCGTTGGTCTGGTCATTGTTGTTGTTCTTGTGAGAGCTACATGCAGCCACTGCGATTACTGGCAGTGCCAGCAGTAAGCCTTTCAGCACTTTGTTCAGTTGCATTATTTAATTCCTATTATAGTTTGCCATACATATTTACACATGCATCACAGATACGGCGACCAGGCAGGAAATTTGACCTGTCCATCGGTTGCCGGAAGACGCGCTTTGAAACGCCCATCCGTCGAAACCAACTGCAATACGGAACCCATCCCCTGAGTAGAGCTATAGATTACCATCGTGCCGTTAGGTGCGAGACTTGGCGTCTCATCCAGGAACGTGTCCGTTAATTGTTGAACGGCTCCCGTTACCAGATCTTGTCGAGCGACGTGTTGAGCGCCGCTGTTGGTGCTGACCATCACCATTGATTTGCCATCAGTGCTTACGTCGCCATCCTGGTTTTGACCGCCTTCCCAGGTAATGCGCTGCGGCGTGCCGCCGTTAACACCAATTTTATAAATTTGCGGACGACCGGCCTGGTCGGAGGTATAGGCCAGAGTCTGGCTGTCCGGGAACCAGGTCGGTTCAGTGCTGTTGTAACGACCGTCGGTCACCTGAGTGATCTGGCCTGAACCCAGGTTCATCACGTAGAGATTCAGACTGCCGGTTTTCGACAGTGCGAATGCCAGCTTAGAACCATCGGGTGAGAATGCAGGCGCACCGTTGTGACGCGGGAATGAGGCTACCTGTTTAATTGCACCGTTAGCCAGCGTCTGAATCACCAGCGCAGACTTACCGCTTTCAAAGGTCACATAAGCCACTTTACTCCCGTCTGGAGACCAGGCAGGGGACATCAATGGCTGCGGTGAACGGTGAACCACAAACTGGTTGTAGCCGTCGTAGTCGGAAACGCGCAGTTCATACGGGAACTGGCCGCCGTTGGTCTGCACCACGTAAGCAATACGCGTACGGAATGCACCTTTAATGCCGGTCAGCTTTTCAAAGCTCTCATCACTGGCGGTGTGTGCGGCGTAGCGCAGCCACTGCTTGGTGACTTTGAACTGGTTTTGCGCCAGTACCGCACCAGGGTTACCCGAGGTGTCGACCAGCTGGTAAGAGACGGTATAGCTACCGTCAGCGCCCGGCTGAACCTGGCCCACAACCACCGCATCAATACCCAGCGCGGTCCATGCAGCGGGCTGCACTTCGGCAGCAGAGGTAGGCTGCTGTGGTAAACGTGAACGATCGATTGGGTTAAATTTACCGCTGTTACGTAAGTCGGCAGCAACGATGCCACCAATATCTTCCGGTGCTGCACCCGGGCCGTCCCACTTAAACGGCACAACGCCGATAGGACGCGCGGTGTTCACACCCTGAGTAATTTCAATGCGAACTTCTGCATGCGCAACCGCGACAAACAGCATTAAAACGCTCAGCGCTACACGAAATGCCTGCTTCATTATTTCTCCCTTACCCGGACATAGCACCCGTGGTAAATAGCCTTGTAATCAACAAACCTAAGAGTACGACATGGTGAACATAGTTCAACATGCCGCTTATTACCGAATTATTGTGGCTTGAAACGCATCGGGGCGTTTTTGAACACCTCATAAACCGCCTGCGAAGGGGGTTTAGGAATGCGAGCCTGCTTAGCTGCCGCTATGGCCGCCTGGCAAAGTGCCGGGTCACCACCTTCAGACTGAACACTGATCAACATACCATCCGGAGCTAGCTTAATTCGCAGATCGCAGGTTTTACCGGCATAAGTACTCGCGTCGTAGAACTTGCTCTGAATGGCAGCTGTAATTTGCCCCAGATAACCATTAATCTCCGCGCCAGATGCCCCTGCAGTTTTCTGGTTGCCCTGCCCTGCAGCCCCACCGCCTCCGGCAGCTTTACCGGACTTCGGCGCATTTTTACCTGAAGTCAGGTCACCCAGCAGGTCACCGACATCACCAGACTCTTTCGCGGCTTCCGCTGCGGCTTTCTTCTTGGCGGCGGCATCGGCTTTGGCTTTCGCCGCAGCGTCAGCTTTTGCCTGAGCGGCAGCATCAGCTTTGGCTTTGGCCGCGGCCTCGGCTTTTTCTTTCGCAGCAGCAGCGGCTTTCTCTTTCGCCTCTTCTGCGGCTTTGGCTTTCGCATCGGCAGCAGCCTGCTGTTTCGCTTCCTGGGCTGCTTTCGCATCCGCCGCTGCTTTCGCTTTGGCTTCCGCGGTCGCCTTGGCTTTCGCATCGGCCACGGCTTTCTCTTTAGCGGCTTCTGCTGCGGCCTGCTTCGCTTCGGCCTCAGCTTGTTTCTTCGCATCAGCAGCGGCTTTTTTAGCCTCTTCTGCCGCTTTTTTCTGGGCGTCAGCCGCAGATTTCGCCTGGGCATCTGCCTGAGCTTTGGCATCGGCTTTCGCTTTTGCCGCGGCGGCTTCTGCCTGTTTTTGCTCTTGTTGAGCCTGCTTCGCCGCGTCCGCTGCCTGTTTCTGCTCAGCCGCCTGTTGTGCGGCCTGCTGTTTGGCTTCTTCCTGCGCCTGCAGACGCTCTTTCTCCATCTGCTTTAGCTGCTTCTGTTCAGCAGCCTGCTTTTGCTGCAGCTCTTCCGCCTGCTGCTGCGCCTGTTTCTGGCGCTGCTGCTCGGCACGTTTGCTTTCGCTCTGCTGATTTTGCTGACGATTGTACTGTTCTACCACCGCGCCAGAATCGACCATCACTGCATCAATATCGCTACCGCCACCGCCGCCGCTGGCGTCGATGTTTTCGTCAAACGAGCTCCATACCAGTAGTGCAATCAAAATGATGTGCAAAATGACTGATACGGTTATGGCACGTTTTAACTTTTCGTCTTGCTCGGTTGCCTTCGACACTCTCGGTTCCCAAAAACGGTTCGAATGAATTAAATCGGCTGCGTCATTAATCCGACAGACTTAACGCCGGCCTGATGCAGCAAGTTGAGCGCCTTGATGATCTCGTCATAAGGCACTTCTTTGGCTCCGCCAATCAGGAACACGGTTTTCGGGTTAGCCGTGATGCGACGCTGCGCCTCGGCAACCACCTGTTCCGGTGGCAGCTGCTCCATCCGATCGTGATCAACCACCAGGCTGTACTGCCCGACTCCGGAAACTTCGACGATCACCGGAGGGTTATCATCGCTGGAGACGGTCTTAGAATCCGTTGCGTCCGGCAGATCGACTTCCACGCTCTGGGTGATGATCGGCGCCGTTGCCATGAAAATCAGCAGCAGCACCAGCAGCACGTCCAGCAGCGGTACGATATTTATCTCGGACTTAACTTCGCGGCGACCACCGCGACCACGTTTTCTGGCCATGCTAACCTCCGACTTACTTGCTGACGTCGCTTGAGAATGCCTGACGATGCAGGATAGCCGTGAACTCTTCCATGAAGTTATCGTAGTTCTGCTCCAGCTTGTTAACACGCTGGCTCAGGCGGTTATAGGCCATAACCGCCGGGATGGCTGCAAACAGACCAATCGCCGTGGCGATCAGTGCTTCAGCGATACCCGGTGCCACCATTTGCAAGGTGGCCTGCTTCACCGCGCCCAGCGCGATAAAGGCATGCATGATCCCCCACACCGTACCAAACAGGCCGATATATGGACTGATTGAACCGACGGTGCCAAGGAAAGGAATGTGGTTTTCAAGCGCTTCCAGTTCACGGTTCATGGAGATGCGCATAGCGCGCGTCGCGCCTTCTACCACCGCTTCCGGCGCGTGATTGTTGGCACGATGCAGACGGGCAAACTCTTTAAAGCCTGCGTAGAAAATCTGCTCAGAACCGCCCAGCTCATCGCGACGGGCCTGGCTTTCCTGATAGAGACGAGACAGCTCGATACCAGACCAGAACTTATCTTCGAAGGCATCCGCATCACGCGTGGCAGCATTCAGAATACGGGTACGCTGAATGATAACGGCCCAGGAGGCGATAGAAAACCCGATCAAAATCAACATGATAAGTTTGACCAGAAGGCTCGCCTTCAGGAACAAATCAAGAATGTTCATGTCAGTCACTGCTTGAACTCCGCGACAATAGACTTGGGAAGCGCTATCGGCTTCATTAGATGTGGATTGATGCAGGCAATAAGGACTTCTGCTTCATTGAGCACACGGCCTTCTGCATTAACGATGCGTTGTGCGAATGTCATGGTCGTTCTGCTCATGGCAATGACCTCGCTCTGCACGTCGAGCATATCATCGAGACGGGCAGCTGCAAGGTAATCGACCGTGATACGACGCACGACAAAGCCGACCTGCTGTTCCAGCAAAGCCTGCTGATTGAAATGGTGCTGGCGCAACATTTCAGTCCGTGCCCGTTCATAAAAAGCGACATAGCTGGCATGGTAAACCACACCACCGGCGTCGGTATCTTCGTAATAGACACGCACCGGCCATCGAAACAGCGTTGTACTCACTCTACATCCCGGTAATGCTAATCATTGGTACAGGAAAACGTTGCTACTATACGCAAGAGCTAACTGCTTGGGAATGGATTGCCAGAGGGTTACGAAAATAATTATCCGGCGGTAACAACTTCACTGATTTCAGCATATTTGTTAAACAATGATTGACAAAAAAGCAGGTAAAAAAAGATTGGCGAAGGCGGGAATGAAGTGGAATTTAGCGGGAAAAATTATGGGCCAGAGAAACCTGGCCCATGGCATGCTTAAAGGAAGAAAAATCCGACCCCGCTCAGCAATATCAGCAGCGCGGGCAGTGGCGCAAATAACCCACGCCAGCGCAGACGCTGGGGGCGGAATCCGACACCGTGGATCACCCCGGCACACACCGCCCACATCAGCAGTAACCCCTGCCAGATTGTCAGCTCGCTGCTGTTGGCTGCGAAGCGTGACGGGTCCCAAAACATGCAGCCCGCCAGCAGCAACGCCGCCACCAGGGACAGCGCCCGTAACGGGCCCTTATCCATCAGTTGATAAAGACGAGCGATGCCCTCCCCCATTACGATTTCTCTTCAGCGCTTGCCGCTTCAGCCTGCTCTAACGCCAGGGCTGTAATAATACCGAAGGCACAGGCCAGCAGCGTGCCGAGGATCCAGGCAAAATACCACATGATGACGCTCCTTCTGTTAATAGAGAGAATTGCTGTTACCTTCAATATGCTCTTTGGTCAGGCGACCGAACATTTTGTAGTAACACCAGGTTGTATAAGCCAGGATGATTGGCACAAAGATAATGGCTGCCACGGTCATCACTTTCAGGGTCAGCAGCGTCGACGTGGCATCCCACATCGTCAGGCTGACGTTAGGTACGGTGCTGGAAGGCATCACGAACGGGAACATCGCTACCCCCGCAGTCAGGATCACGCAGGCCATGGTTAGGGAAGAGAAGACAAATGCCCACGCCCCTTTCTCCAGCCACGAACACATAATGGTCAGCAGCGGCAGCACCACGCCCAGCGCCGGAATGCTCCAGAGAATCGGTGCATTATTGAAATTCACCATCCAGGCACCCGCCTGCTGACTCACTTCTTTCACCAGCGGGTTGGACGGGCCGTTATGATCCAGTACCGAGGTCACCACGTAACCATCAATCCCGTAAACGACCCAGATGCCTGCCAGCACAAAGCACACCATCATCACCAGCGCACAGATCTGCGCGGTAATGCGCGCGCGCAGGTGCAGCTCACCCACGGTACGCATCTGCAGATAAGTTGCCCCCTGAGTCAGGAACATCATCAGGCTAACGATACCTGCCAGCAGGCCAAACGGGTTAAGCAGCTGGAAGAAGTTGCCGGTGTAGAACAGGCGCAGGTCAGTATCAATATGGAAAGGCACGCCCTGCAGCAGGTTACCGAACGCCACCCCGATCACCAGCGGTGGTACAAAGCTGCCAATAAAGATTGCCCAGTCCCACATTCCACGCCAGCGCGGATCTTCTATTTTCGAGCGGTAGTCAAAACCGACCGGACGGAAGAACAGCGAGGCCAGCACCAGGATCATCGCCACGTAGAAGCCGGAGAAGGCCGCCGCATAAACGGTAGGCCAGGCGGCAAACAGTGCACCGCCGGCAGTGATCAGCCAAACCTGGTTGCCGTCCCAGTGCGGGGCGATACTGTTGATCATGATGCGGCGTTCGGTATCGGTACGGCCGAGAATGCGCGACAGCACCCCCACCCCCATATCGAAACCATCGGTGATGGCGAATCCGATACACAGGATGCCAATCAGCAGCCACCAGATAAAACGCATTAGTTCATAAGTTAACATGTGTGCACTCCTGTCTTATCGAACCGGCTGCGGCGCAGTGGCGGACTGTTCAAAGTGATAGCGCCCGGTTTTCAAGCTGCTTGGGCCAAGGCGCGCAAACTTGAACATCAGATACATTTCAGCGACCAGGAATAGCGTGTACAGACCGCAAATCAGTCCGATGGAGAACAGCAGATCGCCAATGGTCAGTGACGAGTTCGCCACGGCGGTTGGCAGCACTTCACCGATGGCCCACGGCTGGCGGCCGTATTCAGCAACAAACCAGCCTGACTCAATGGCGATCCACGGTAACGGAATACCGTATAGCGCGCATTTAAGTAGCAGCGGGCACTTGCCGATGCGATTGCGGATCACCGACCAGAACGACAGGCCGATAATCAACAGCATCAGTACGCCACACAGCACCATAATGCGGAATGAGAAGTAGAGCGGCGCCACGGCAGGAATCGAATCTTTAGTGGCCTGCTGGATTTGTGCTTCGCTGGCATCCGCCACGTTCGGCGTATAGCGTTTCAGCAACAGCCCGTAACCGAGGTCCTTCTTGGCCGCGTTGAATTCAGCACGTACGGCAGGATCCTGATTGCCGGTGCGAAGCTGCTGCAGCAGCTGATAAGCCTTCATGCCGTTACGAATACGCACTTCGTGCTCGCTCATCAGCTCTTTCAGGCCGGTCACCTGCTTATCCACGGAGCGAGTGGCAATTAAGCCCAGCGCCCAGGGGATCTGAATAGCATAGTTATTGCGCTGTGCTTCCTGATCGGGAATACCAAACAGGGTAAACGCCGCCGGGGCTGGCTGGGTTTCCCATTCGGCTTCAATAGCCGCCAGTTTGGTTTTCTGCACGTCACCGACTTCGTAGCCTGACTCATCACCCAGCACGATGACGGAGAGGATAGCGGCCATGCCAAAGCTGGCGGCAATGGCAAAGGAGCGTTTGGCAAAGGCCATATCGCGCCCGCGCAGAAGATAGTAGGAGCTGACCCCAAGGATAAACATCGCACCGCAGGTATAGCCTGCCGCCACGGTGTGAACGAATTTAACCTGAGCAACGGGGTTGAGGACCAGTTCAGAGAAGCTGATCATCTCCATGCGCATGGTTTCGAAATTGAAATCGGAGGCAACCGGGTTTTGCATCCAGCCATTTGCCACCAGAATCCACAGCGCAGAAAGGTTTGAGCCTAATGCCACCAGCCAGGTCACAGCCATATGCTGTACTTTACCCAGACGATCCCAGCCGAAGAAGAATAGCCCGACAAAGGTGGATTCAAGGAAGAACGCCATTAAACCTTCAATGGCGAGCGGAGCACCGAAGATATCCCCGACATAGTGAGAGTAGTAAGACCAGTTGGTGCCGAACTGAAACTCCATGGTAAGTCCGGTGGCGACGCCCAGAGCAAAGTTAATACCAAATAACTTGCCCCAGAATTTGGTCATATCTTTATAGATCTGTTTGCCGGACAGAACATATACGGTTTCCATGATTGCCAGTAAAAACGCCATACCCAGCGTTAATGGCACAAACAGGAAATGATACATGGCAGTCAAGGCAAACTGTAATCGCGACAGTTCGACAATATCCAACATTTCGACTCCTTGCTCCGCTAGCAGATCGCGCTGAATAATACCCGAGTAAAACACTCAGTTATTCTCGACGAAATCTCCAACAAATGAAATTTTATCCCATGGTAGTTTTCGACGCAGGGCGCGACGCCTTAGCCTGACGACTAAAGGTTACCAACGGCTTAAACACGCTAATTTTAGAGGTTTTACTATTGTACGCCTTTATACACACAACTTTAAAGCGGTTTTGTGACGACAGTATTATTTTTCCCTTTTCACATCAATTTGCTGAGCGGTATAGGTAAACCCGCCAAATTGATACAGCGCAATTTAAACTAAAAGCTAAGACACTTTCCAGCAATAAAGACGATAAATAAAACTGCTTTTCTTGATCCAGATTAAGATAATGACTGGCATTAATATGGTAGCAAAAAGGAGATGTTAAGTTATTGTATGCGCTTTCCAGATGGGCGTTAAATATAAACACAAGATCGTGCTTATTTTAGGTTAAATGATTTTTACCTGATGGAGGGATAAAAAATAAAGTTAAATCTCAAGCTGATAAAAGTGTGGCATAAGAAGATAAAAAAGCCACCCGCAGGTGGCTTTTTTTGCTGTATTGCACAGCGTGCTTACTGAGGCAGAACCGCTTTCACCGCGTCGCCGATGTCAGCCAGGCTGCGCACGGTTTTCACGCCTGCCGCTTCCAGGGCAGCAAACTTCTCATCAGCTGTCCCTTTACCGCCTGCAATAATTGCACCCGCATGGCCCATACGCTTACCTTTAGGCGCGGTCACGCCTGCAATGTAACCGACAACCGGCTTGGTGACGTACTCTTTGATAAACGCAGCCGCTTCTTCTTCTGCGCTACCACCGATCTCACCGATCATCACAATCGCTTCAGTCTGTGGGTCGTCCTGGAACAGCTTCAGGATATCGATAAAGTTAGAGCCCGGAATCGGGTCACCACCGATACCCACGCAGGTAGACTGGCCGTAGCCAATATCTGTAGTCTGCTTAACGGCTTCATATGTCAGCGTACCAGAGCGGGAAACGATACCGATACGGCCCGGCTGGTGGATGTGACCTGGCATGATGCCGATTTTGCACTCGCCTGGGGTGATAACACCCGGGCAGTTTGGACCGATCATACGCACGCCAGCTTCATCCAGCTTCACTTTTACCGTCAGCATATCCAGCGTTGGAATACCTTCAGTGATGGTGATGATCAGCTTGATGCCTGCATCGATAGCTTCCAGGATACCGTCTTTGCAGAACGGAGCAGGAACATAGATCACAGAGGCAGTTGCCCCCGTGGCTTCTACGGCTTCGCGTACGGTGTTGAATACCGGCAGACCGAGGTGCTCAGTACCGCCTTTGCCTGGGGTGACACCGCCAACCAGCTGAGTACCATAAGCTAATGCCTGCTCGGAGTGGAAAGTACCCTGCCCACCGGTGAAGCCCTGGCAGATAACTTTGGTGTTTTTATCGATCAAAATAGACATTATTTACCCTCCGCTGCGGCAACAACGCGCTGCGCCGCGTCACTCAGGCTGGTTGCTGCAATAATATTCAGGCCGCTGTCTGCCAGTTTTTTGGCACCCAACTCGGCATTGTTACCTTCCAGACGGACCACTACCGGGACGTTCACGCCCACTTCAGCGACCGCGCCAATAATACCGTCAGCAATCAGGTCGCAGCGTACGATGCCGCCGAAGATGTTAACGAATACGGCTTTCACCGCGTCGTCAGACAGGATGATTTTGAACGCTTCGGTGACGCGCTCTTTGGTTGCGCCGCCGCCAACGTCCAGGAAGTTAGCTGGCTGGCCACCGCTCAGCTTCACGATGTCCATGGTGCCCATTGCCAGACCGGCGCCGTTTACCATGCAGCCGATGTTACCTTCCAGTGCCACATAGTTCAGTTCCCACTGCGCTGCGTGTGCTTCGCGTGAGTCTTCCTGGCTTGGGTCACGCATTTCGCGCAGCTCAGGCTGGCGGAAAAGTGCGTTGCCGTCGGCAGTCAGTTTACCGTCCAGGCAGACCAGATCGCCCTGCTTGGTGATGACCAGCGGGTTGATCTCAACCAGTGCCAGGTCACGCTCCAGGAACAGCGTTGCCAGACCCATGAAGATCTTGGTGAACTGGCCAACCTGCTTACCGGTCAGACCCAGTTTGAACGCCAGCTCACGGCCCTGATAGGGCTGTGGTCCAGTCAGCGGGTCCAGCGCCATTTTATGGATCAGGTGCGGGGTTTCTTCCGCGACTTTCTCAATTTCTACGCCGCCCTCAGTAGAGGCCATAAACACCACACGACGCGTGCCACGGTCGACTACCGCGCCCAGGTACAGCTCCTGGTCGATGTCGGTCGCAGATTCAACCAGAATCTGGTTAACCGGCTGACCATGTGCGTCTGTCTGGTAGGTCACCAGACGTTTGCCCAGCCAGTTTTCAGCGAATGCGCGGATGTCTTCTTTACTATTTACCACTTTCACACCGCCCGCTTTACCACGGCCACCGGCATGAACCTGACATTTCACTACCCACGGGCCGGCACCAATTTTAGAGGCGGCTTCTTCTGCTTCGCGTGGCGTGGTGCAGGCATAACCGGTTGGTGCCGGTAAGCCATACCGTGCAAACAACTGTTTTGCCTGATATTCGTGTAAGTTCATGATGTTCTATCCATTCAGGTCTGAAAAGACTTAGCCACGTTGTGGCTACACATAGGGTTGGGCACGGCGCAAGGCCGTGCCCAGGGGGTTAGACATCCAGCAGCAGACGCTGTGGATCTTCCAGCAGTTCTTTGATTGCGACCAGATAACCGACAGATTCGCGGCCATCGATCAGACGGTGATCGTAAGAAAGTGCCAGATACATCATTGGCTGGATCACCACCTGACCATTCACCGCCATTGGACGATCTTTAATGGCGTGCATGCCAAGGATCGCGCTCTGCGGTGGGTTGATGATCGGGGTAGACATCAGCGAGCCGAACACACCACCGTTGGTGATGGTGAAATTACCGCCGGTCAGTTCGTCAACGGTCAGCTTACCGTCGCGCCCTTTCACCGCCAGCTCTTTAATTTTCTTCTCAATATCCGCCATGCTCAGCGCATCAACATCTTTCAGCACTGGCGTCACCAGGCCGCGCGGCGTGGAAACCGCGATGCTAACGTCGAAGTAGTTGTGGTAAACCACATCTTCGCCATCAATGGAGGCATTCACTTCCGGGTAACGCTTCAGCGCTTCAACCACCGCTTTGATGTAGAAGGACATAAAGCCCAGACGCACACCATGACGTTTCTCGAACGCTTCACCGTACTGCTTACGCAGTGACATGATTGGCTGCATGTTCACTTCGTTGAAGGTGGTCAGCATGGCAGTGCTGTTCTTCGCTTCCAGCAGACGTTCAGCGACGCGTTTGCGCAGGCGCGTCATCGGAACGCGTTTTTCGCTACGGTTGCCGAGTGAAGTTGCTGGAGCAGCAGCAGCAGGTGCCGCTTTAGGTTCTTCCGCTTTCGCAGGTGCCTTAGCCAGATGTTTTTCCACGTCTTCACGCGTGATTCGGCCACCGACACCCGTGCCTTTAATGGCTGCGGCATCAAGGCTGTGCTCAGCAATCAGGCGACGGATCGCCGGGCTCAGTGCGTCATTGCTCTCTTCTTCCAGCGAAGCAGTCTGGCGCTGTGCCGGAGTAGAATCATTGCTTTCTGCTTTAGCTGAGGTCTCTTTACCGCCGCTGTTGCCTTCTTTCAGGCGACCCAGCGCCTGGCGAGAAAGCACGGTCGCGCCTTCTTCTTCCAGAATCGCTTCCAGCACACCATCCGCAGGTGCAGGAACTTCCAGCACCACTTTATCGGTTTCAATTTCTACCAGCACTTCATCACGCTTAACGCTGTCGCCGGGCTTTTTATGCCAGGTTGCCACGCTGGCATCGGCGACGGATTCAGGCAGGTCAGGAACAACGATATCTACGCTACTCATTATTTATCCTTAATTATTCAACGTTCAGCGCGTCATTAACCAGATCTTGCTGCTGCGTCTGGTGAACGGACATATAGCCTACTGCCGGTGATGCAGATGCAGGACGACCGGCATAACGTAATGAAGCCCCAAACGGCACGACTTCGCGGAAATGGTGCTGGCTGCAATACCAGGCACCCTGGTTCAGTGGCTCTTCCTGACACCAGACAAAGTCATGCACGTGGGAATACTGTTGCAGCACATCCTGCACCGCTTTATGCGGGAACGGATAGAGCTGCTCAATACGCACGATGGCGACGTTGGTTTGTTCATTTTTGCGGCGCTTGTCAAGCAGGTCGTAGTAGACCTTACCGGAGCACAGCACAACGCGTTTCACGCCCTGAGGATCAAGGTCGTCGATCTCACCAATTGCCGTCTGGAACGCACCATTGGCCAGCTCTTCCAGTGAAGATACTGCCTGTGGATGACGTAACAGTGACTTCGGTGACATCACCACCAGCGGACGGCGCATGCCGCGCAGAGCCTGACGGCGCAGCATGTGGTAAACCTGTGCTGGCGTTGAAGGCACGCAAACCTGCATGTTCTGCTCGGCGCAAAGCTGCAGATAACGCTCAAGGCGTGCGGAAGAGTGTTCCGGACCCTGGCCTTCGTAACCATGCGGCAGCAGCATCACCAGGCCACACATACGGCCCCATTTCTGTTCGCCAGAGCTGATGAACTGGTCGATAACCACCTGAGCACCGTTGGCGAAGTCACCGAACTGCGCTTCCCAAATAGTCAGGGTGCGCGGTTCCGCAGTCGCATAACCATATTCAAATGCCAGCACGGCTTCTTCCGACAGGACGGAGTCCCAGACTTTGAAGATGCCCTGACCGTTATGAACGTGCTGCAACGGCGTGTAAGTCGAGCCGTTAGCCTGATTGTGGATGACGGCATGACGGTGGAAGAAGGTTCCGCGCCCCATATCCTCACCGGAGAGACGGCATGGAATGCCTTCATCAACCAGCGTGGCATAAGCGAGGTTTTCTGCAGCGCCCCAGTCGAACATTTTGTTGCCGGCCGCCATCTCTGCACGGTCATGGTAAATCTTGGCAACGCGCGACTGCATTTCCACCGCTTCCGGCACCGTACTGATGCGCTTAGCCAGTTCCTGCAGGCGCTTCAGTTCGATGGTTTCAGGATAACCTTCATCCCAGTCATGGTTCAGATAAGGCGACCATGTAAAGGAGTGCAGGCTCATCGGGCGCCATTCCGGCACAACGCACTCACCGGCATCCAGCGCATCACGGTACAGGTTGACCATTTCCGTGGCATCTTCCAGGCTGGCGACTTTTTCAGCTTCCAGCTTGTCAGCATAGATTTTACGCGGTGTCGGGTGCTTCTTGATTTTCTGGTACATCACCGGCTGCGTGGCGCTTGGCTCATCAGCTTCGTTGTGACCGTGACGGCGATAGCAGACCAGATCGATAAACACATCGCGTTTAAAGGTGTTACGGAAATCCAACGCCAGGCGGGTAACAAAGGCCACCGCTTCCGGGTCGTCGGCATTGACGTGGAAGATAGGTGCCAGCACCATTTTACCAATATCAGTACAGTACTGCGTAGAGCGGGCATCTTTCGGGTTTGAGGTGGTGAAACCAATTTGGTTATTGATCACGATACGCACGGTACCGCCCACTTCATAGCCGCGCGCCTGGGACATGTTCAGGGTTTCCTGCACCACGCCCTGCCCGATTACCGCGGCATCGCCGTGAATGGTAATCGGTAATACTTTATTGCTGCTCGGTTCATCCAGACGGTCAAGACGGGCGCGTACCGATCCCATCACTACCGGGCTGACGATCTCCAGATGCGACGGGTTAAACGCCAGCGCCAGGTGAACCATGCCGCCTTCGGTTTCCACATCCGAAGAGAAGCCCATATGGTACTTCACGTCGCCGGTGCCGAGGTGCTCTTTATGCTTGCCGGAGAATTCGTCGAACAGGTCCTGAGGCTTTTTGCCCAGCACGTTGATCAGTACGTTCAGACGACCACGGTGCGCCATACCCAGCACCACTTCGCGCGTGCCGCTCTTACCGGCATGGCGGATCATCTCATTGAGCATTGGCACCAGCGCATCGCCACCTTCCAGTGAGAAGCGTTTGGCACCCGGGAATTTCGCCCCGAGGTAACGCTCCAGACCTTCTGCTGCGGTCAGCTGTTTGAGGAAGCCTTTTTTCTCTTCAACAGAGTAAGAGGCCTGCCCCACTACGGATTCCAGACGCTGTTGGATCCAGCGCTTTTCTTCCGTGTTGGTGATGTGCATGTACTCCGCACCGATCGAACCGCAATAGGTCTGTTTCAGTGCAGCATACAGGTCCGCCAGTTTTAGCGTCTCTTTGCCAATGGCGAAGGACCCGACGTTAAAACTCTCCTGGAAATCTGCATCGCTCAGGCCGTGATAGGCTGGATCGAGATCCGGAACATCTTCCTGTTTCCACAGGCCAAGCGGATCGAGGTTTGCCTGCTGATGACCGCGGAATCGGAACGCGTTTATCAGCTGCAGTACCTTAACCTGTTTGGCATTGGTTTCAGGGTCGCTAACGGAGGCCGTATAGCGCGAGGCATCTTTCGCCAGACGGCGGAAATATTCGCGCGTGGTGGAGTGAAATTGCTCAGGTCTAACCCCAGTGCCAGGAAGCTGCTGGAAAAGGGTCTTCCAGGCATCATCGACAGAGTCAGGATCGGTTAAAAAGTCCTCATAGAGCTGCTCTATGTAGGACTGGTTCGCGCCGGCCAGCCAGGTGGAGTCCAGCCAGGGTTTCATCGCGCTGTTCTGCATTGTGATCCCTTAAGCATATGTGTGCTTTTTTTTTCGCCGTGGTTGTATTAGTGGAACCTTTGCAAGTCCCCGCCGCGTTAACGGCTTACCGTGGTACGGTTCTTCGATACGAGCGAAAGGCCCGTAAGGGAACCTTTGCAAAGGGTTTCCGGCAGGGTTACAGCACCGAAAACACCTTACAAAGATCGCCTGGTAAAACACCGGGAACCTGAGGCTCCCGGTATTTAACGCTATGCGCCCCGCTGCAGCAGCATCGACTTAATATGGCCGATCGCACGCGTTGGGTTCAGCCCTTTCGGACATACGCTTACACAGTTCATAATGCTGTGACAGCGGAAAACGCTGAAAGCATCATTCAGATTGTCGAGGCGCGCATCGGTTTCGGTGTCGCGGCTGTCAATCAGGAAACGGTAAGCGGCCAGCAGGCCTGCCGGACCAATAAATTTGTCCGGATTCCACCAGAATGACGGGCATGAGGTGGAGCAGCAGGCGCAAAGAATACATTCGTACAGGCCATCGAGCTTTTCACGCTGTTCTGGCTCCTGCAGATGCTCCCTTGCTGGTGGATTCTGCCCATTATTCAACAGGTAAGGCTTAATTTTCTCATATTGAGTATAGAATTGCCCCATGTCTACCACCAAATCGCGGATTACCGGTAAACCGGGCAGCGGGCGGATGACAATCTTCTGTTTACCATTGCCCAATGCAGAGACGGGGGTAATACAGGCAAGACCATTTTTACCGTTCATGTTGATACCGTCGGAACCACACACTCCTTCACGGCAGGAGCGGCGGAAGGCTAACGTCGGGTCTTTCTCTTTCAGACGCATCAGCGCGTCCAGCAGCATCATGTCACGGCCGTCTTCTGACTCCAGCGTATATTCCTGCATACGCGGAGCATCGTCGACTTCCGGGTTATAGCGATAGATGGAAAATTCGAGTCTCATGATTATCTCCGCAAACTAGTATGTACGCGCTTTCGGCGGGAAGGCCGCACGCAGTTTCGGCTGCATGTTCACCTCACGGCGCGTCATGCTTTCACTTTGCGGCAGATACAGGCTGTGGCATAACCAGTTTGCATCGTCACGTTCAGGATAGTCGAAGCGGCTGTGTGCCCCACGGCTTTCGGTACGGAAGTTAGCTGCAACTGCGGTTGCGTAAGCCGTTTCCATCAGGTTATCCAACTCCAGACACTCAACACGCTGAGTATTGAAATCTGGAGAACGGTCATCCAGGCGGGCATTCTTCAGGCGCTCACGCAGCACTTTCAGCTCTGCCAGCCCTTTTGCCATGGCATCGCCTTCGCGGAATACCGAGAAGTTATGCTGCATACAGGTTTGCAACGCTTTACGCAGTTCAGCCGGATCTTCACCGGTCACGTTGTTGTTCCAGCGGTTGAGACGTGCCAGAGAAGCTTCGACCTCTTCTTCGGTGGCATCGCGCAGTTCGCCCTGTTCGGCAATCGACTCTTGCAAATGCACACCGGCCGCACGACCAAATACCACCAGATCCAGCAGCGAGTTTCCGCCCAGTCGATTTGAACCGTGCACGGACACGCAGGCAATTTCACCCACGGCGAACAGGCCCGGGATCAGCACATCTTCGCCTTTGTCGTTAACGGTTAACGCCTGGCCAGTCACGCGTGTTGGAATACCGCCCATCATATAGTGGCAGGTAGGAATGACCGGAATCGGCTCTTTTACCGGATCAACGTGAGCAAAGGTGCGGGACAGCTCCAGAATACCCGGTAGGCGGGACTCCAGGACATCTTTGCCCAGGTGATCCAGCTTCAGTTTGATGTGTGGCCCCCAAGGTCCCTCGCAGCCGCGCCCTTCGCGGATCTCGATCATCATTGAGCGCGCGACCACATCGCGACCGGCGAGGTCTTTGGCATTCGGTGCGTAACGCTCCATAAAGCGCTCGCCGTGTTTATTCAGCAGATATCCGCCTTCACCACGACAGCCTTCCGTTACCAGTACACCCGCCCCGGCAATGCCGGTTGGGTGGAACTGCCACATTTCCATGTCCTGCACCGGCACACCGGCTCGCAGCGCCATGCCGACACCATCGCCGGTACAGATATGGGCGTTAGTGGTCGACTGATAAATACGCCCGGCTCCGCCGGTTGCGAGAACAGTGGCTCGCGCTTTAAAGTAGACGACTTCACCATCTTCAATATTCAGCGCAGTGCAGCCGACAATAGCGCCATCGGCATTTTTCACCAGATCCAGCGCATACCATTCGGAGAAGATAGTGGTTTTGTTCTTCAGATTCTGCTGATACAGCGTATGCAGCAGAGCATGCCCGGTACGGTCAGCGGCAGCGGCAGTACGTGCCGCCTGTTCACCGCCGAAGTTTTTCGACTGACCGCCGAACGGACGCTGATAGATGCGGCCATCTTCCAGACGAGAAAATGGCAGCCCCATATGTTCCAATTCGGTCACCGCTTCCGGGCCGGTTTTACACATATACTCAATCGCATCCTGGTCGCCGATATAGTCGGAACCTTTCACCGTGTCGTACATGTGCCATTCCCAGTTGTCATCATGGGTATTACCCAAGGCAACGGTGATACCACCCTGCGCAGACACGGTATGGGAACGGGTTGGGAAAACTTTAGACAACAGGGCACAGCTCTGGCCCGATTGGGAAATTTGTAACGCGGCGCGCATACCTGCGCCGCCTGCGCCGATTACTACGGCATCAAATTCTCTTACTGGCAACTTCATTACGCACCCCACACTACTACAGTTCCATAAATCGCATATACCAACAGCGCAACCACAATCACCAGCTGCAGCATCATGCGCATCGCCAGTGGTTTAATGTAGTCGGTCAGTACCTGCCACATGCCGATCCAGCCGTGCACCAAAATGGAGAACAGCGTCAGAAGGGTGAACACTTTAGTAAAGGAGGATGCAAAAAATCCGCGCCAGATGTCATAGGTCAGGGTCCCAGACATCACAATAAAACCGAGGATATACAGCACATACAGGGTCATAACCATGGCGGCAGCACGCAGCAGCAACCAGTCATGAATGCCGTTGCGACCCAGTGCAGAAGCGTTGCTTACCATACGAGGACTCCAGCCAGGATTGAGAGCACGACAGTGATACCGAATGCAATTTGCGCGGAGAGCTTGCCAGTTTGCAAGGTTTCACCCAGGAAGCCAAAGTCCATCATCATATGGCGAATGCCGCCGGCGATATGATACGCCAGTGCGGTTAAGATGCCCCACATAATGAATTTAGCGATAAAGCTGTCCATCACGGCAGATGCCTGCAGGAAGCCTTCGGGTGAAGAGAGCGACAGACCCAGTAGCCAGAGCAGAATCCCGATCGCCACGAAGGTGATCACGCCGGAGACGCGGTGGAGAATGGACGCAATTGCAGTTAAGGGAAACCGGATCGTAGTGAGATCCAAGTTGACAGGTCTTTGTTTTTTCACGGTTTTGCCCACACAGCCTTTCTTATTTTGCTTCCTCCGGTCCTGAAGGCGGGTCAGACAGCGTTAATAAGGCAAGCATTCGCGCCAGGCACCAAAACAACAACGAACGTCCAGTGTCAAAAACGACGCGTATGAAACGCTGGGTGGCTCCTACTGCAGGGTATTTCCGGAGACCTGGCGGCAGTATAGGTGGATCACATTCTCATTACAATTCCCCTACAAACACTTTGGGAACATTTCGGCGGAACAGTGATCGGCCTCACGATTTTCACAATTGATACAATTTTAATTATCTGATTTGACAAAAGTTCAACATTCTTGTTACAAACGGACGGATAAAAGTTCTATGATGCACAAAAGTTATGGGGATACACTTTCCCCTAAGCACAAGTTATGTAACATTGGTCAGGATCATCAATAGACTATCAGGATTGGTTATCACTTTTTGTTATAGCCATACCGCACCGATGAACGACCATGTTACACATCAGAATTGCGCCACTCCGGCCAGCACGCGCCGTCACTCTGTACCCTGCACGTAAAAAGATGCCACAGAGTTGATTACCTCATGCGCCAGGCAAGAGGCTGGGGAAATGCCGCATTCTGTTGATTACGATCCCTATATAAGGCGCTAAGGAGACTGTAAAATGGCTGATAAAAAAGCAACGCTAACCCTCGATGGCGAAGCTCCTATTGAGCTTAATGTGCTAAAAGGCACATTGGGTCAGGAAGAAATTGATGTCCGCACTCTCGGCTCAAAAGGTTACTTCACTTTTGACCCCGGCTTTACCTCTACTGCGTCCTGCGAATCTAAAATCACCTATATCGACGGCGATGAAGGCATTCTGCTACACCGTGGCTTTCCGATTGATCAGCTGGCTTTGCACTCCAACTACCTGGAAGTGTGCTACATCCTGTTGAATGGCGAAGCCCCAAGCGCAGAGCAGTTCGAAGAATTTAAGACCACGGTGACGCGCCATACGATGCTGCACGAGCAGATTCACCATCTGTTCCGTGGTTTCCGTCGTGATTCACACCCAATGGCCGTGATGTGCGGTGTAACCGGTGCACTGGCAGCATTCTACCATGATGCGATGGACGTCAACATTGAGCGCCATCGTGAAATCGCCGCTTTCCGCCTGCTGTCGAAAATGCCGACCATGGCCGCGATGTGCTACAAATATTCCATTGGTCAGCCGTTTGTTTATCCGCGCAACGACCTCTCCTATGCCGGTAACTTCCTGAACATGATGTTCTCCACGCCGTGCGAAGAGTACGTGGTGAACCCGGTGCTGGAGCGTGCGATGGATCGTATTCTGATCCTGCACGCTGACCATGAGCAGAATGCTTCCACCTCTACCGTGCGTACTGCCGGCTCTTCCGGGGCTAACCCGTTTGCCTGTATCGCGGCAGGGATCGCCTCCCTGTGGGGACCCGCACACGGCGGCGCCAACGAAGCCTGTCTGCGCATGCTGGAAGAGATCAGCACCGTTGAGCATATTCCTGAGTTCCTGCGCCGCGCCAAAGATAAGAACGATTCGTTCCGTCTGATGGGCTTCGGTCACCGCGTGTATAAGAACTATGACCCGCGCGCCACCGTCATGCGTGAAACCTGCCATGAAGTGCTGAATGAGCTGGGGATGAAAGATGACCTGCTGGAAGTGGCGATGGAGCTGGAACACATTGCGCTGAACGACCCGTACTTCATCGAACGTAAACTCTATCCAAACGTCGATTTCTATTCAGGCATCATTCTGAAAGCGATGGGCATTCCGTCTTCCATGTTTACCGTGATCTTCGCGATGGCGCGTACCGTGGGCTGGATTGCACACTGGAAAGAGATGCATGACGACGGCGTGAAAATTGCCCGTCCGCGCCAGTTGTATACTGGCTACGATCAGCGCGATTTTACGTCGAATATTAAGAAGTAATTTGCGGGCGGACCGAAAAAGAGAGTCCGCCCCACAGTAACAGAGTAGATTGACGTAGGGGCCGATCGTTTTTGATCGGCCCTTATTTTTTCATTTCTGACAGCCCGGACACCAGTAAAACGGCCGCGACGACAGCGTGGTGCGTTCAATGATGGCACCACAGCGCTCGCACGCCCTCCCTTCCCGATGAAACACCTTAAAGCGAAACAGAGCGCCGTGATGATGATTCTCATCCGCCTGTCCGCGCGTCTGGTAAGAGAGTCGCGGGAGCGCCAGCAGTGCCTTAACCAGCGCATTTAACTGAGCATCATTAAGCGTTTCCGCTTTATGCTGCGGCGCCAGCGCGGCCTGCCAAAGAATTTCCACCCGCAGGTAGTTTCCCAGCCCGGCCAAAAATGACTGGTCCAGCAACAGCCCGCTGAACTGACGTCGGCGAAAACGCTTTGATAATAAACGCTCGCGCACCTGTGCTTCTGTCAGGGTCATATCTAACACGTCCGGCCCGACGCGCTGCAAAAACGGATGGCTGGCCAACCCGTCTGCATCCAGCAGCTCAATTTCCGAAGCGCTATAGAGCAGCAGGGTTTTATCCGCTGCCGCCAGTCTCACCCGCAATACGCGCTTGCTGGCAGGTTCAGTACCGCTATCCACCACGCGCCAGACGCCGTACAGCTGATTATGGCTGTACAGCGTAAGCCCGTTTGAGAAATGAGTTAGCAGCGCTTTGCCACGGGTTTCGATTGCGATGACCCGTTCACCCACCAGCGCCTGCTGATAAGTTTGCAATGCCGGAAAGGCGAACCAGACGTCGGTTAACACCTTGCCCTTAATCGCCTGTTCCAGCCGATCCGCCGCGCGGCGGATTTCAGGACCCTCTGGCATGCTCTCCTCCCTGCGAATTAATGTGTGGCGCCGCCCTCGAGAGGGATATCCTCTTTCACCGTCAGCGCAATACCGATGGCCATCTCCAGCGCCAGCGTTACCGTGGTCAGCGACATGCTGGGTACGCCAGGGTGCTTTATCGCCTGTTCCGGCAGATAGGGAATGTGGATAAAGCCGCCGCGAGTTTTACGGCGCCGCAGGTGGTGCAGCAGGCCATACATCACGTTGTTACAGACATAGGTGCCCGCGGTCTGCGAGACCGAAGCGGGGATCCCCGCCTCGCGAATACCCGCCACCATCGCTTTTACCGGCAGCGTGGCAAAATAGGCAGCCGGTCCCTGCGGCTCGATAGGTTCATCAACCGGCTGCGCCCCGGCGTTGTCGGGAATGCGGGCATCATTCACGTTGATCGCGACGCGCTCCACGCTGATATCGGCTCTGCCGCCCGCCTGCCCCACCGCAATCACCAGTTCGGGTTTCAGCTCATCAATAATGCGGGTGATCTCATCTATCGCAGTACCGAACACGCAGGGTAGCTGTCTGGCGACCACTTTGGTCGAGCCAATCATCCGGTCGCTCAGTTGGCTGACTGCCTCCCAGGCCGGGTTTAACAGCTCGCCATCGAAGGGTTCAAAGCCGGTAATCAATACAGTTTTCATCGTTCCCTCACAAAAACATCAGGAAATAGAGCAGGAAGGTATTGGCCACTAACAGTAGCACACCGGTTGGGATCTGAGCTTTGATCACCGCATTTCGGTCCGGCAGCTCCAGCAGGCGCGCCGGAACAATGTTGAAATTCGCTGCCATCGGCGTCATTAACGTGCCGCAGTAACCGCAGAACATGCCAATCGCCGCCATAACCGCCGGATTGCCATGATGCTGCAGCACCAGAATCGGAATGCCGATGCCGGCAGTCACTATCGGGAATGCGGCAAAGGCATTGCCCATCACCATCGTCAGCAGCGCCATACCCACGGTATACAGCACCACGGCGATGAAGCGGTTATCAACCGCCAGATAGCTTTCGGTCAGATGAGAAATCGCCGACCCCACCCCCGCGCTGGTAAACAGTAATCCGAGGGTCGCCAGAATCTGCGGCAGGATAAACGCCCAGCCGATCGAGTCCAGCAGGCGGCGGGCTTCCTGTAAAGACTGTGCCGGTGCTTCATGCGTCATCTTCAGCGCGATCAGCCACGCCAGCAGGCAGCCAACCGACATCGATAGCAGTGTCACCAGCGTCGAGTGATTCCCCGCGCCGAACACTGCCAGCTGCAGGCCAGGAATGTTATTGAACGCCAGCACGCCAATCACCGTGACCACGGGAATAACCAGCGCCGGTAAAAACAGGCGATTGCCGAGGCGACTCGCGCTCTCTTCGCGCTGCTGCGGCGTGCGGGTAGAGTAGCTGCCCAGCCTGACGCCGCCGCAGCCGGCTATCAGCGCCATCACCACCACACCCACGCCCACACCAATATGCAGGGTGCGTGCGCCGATCCAGGCCGTTGCCCAGTCGCCGATAAAGAAAACCAGGCCGTACAGCGCCCAAAACAGCCCGGTAGTTAAGCGGCGTGGATTACTGTTATCACGCCATGACATCAGCGCCACGATCAGCAGAATAGTGCCTGCCAGCCAGAAGAGATAAGCCTGCTGGAACATTATTTAGCCCCCTTCTGCTGTAAGGCACTGGCATTTAATTTACCCAGTTCAGCCGCCAGTTTTTTATCCAGACGATGCAGGCGCACCGCATGGATCAGGAAAGCACAGACCGCGGTCGGAATACCCCACAGGGCAATATGCAGCGGTTCGGTCTGAATACCCGCCGATTCCTGCATAAAGTTGTGCATAAAGATAATCGCGCCGAATGCCACGAAGATATCCTCACCGAAGAACAGGCCAACGTTATCCGTTGCCGCCGCCATTGCCCGCAGGCGGTAGCGCACCGGAGGCGGCAGCTCGCCATAGCGGTTCTCGCTGGCGCCTTCGGCCATCGGTGCCAGCAGCGGACGCACCATCTGCGGGTGCCCGCCGAGGCTGGTCAGCCCCATGGCGGCCGTCAGCTCACGCGCCAGCAGATAGACAATTAACAGACGTCCGGCAGTGGCGCTGCGTATCCGCGCAATCCATGCCTGCGCCCTCTCCTTCAGCCCGTGGCGCTCCAGCAAGCCAACAACCGCCAGCGGCAGCAGCAGGATAAACGGCAGGTTACGGGTATTCAGGAAGCCGGAGCCCAGCTTTTCCAGGATGTCGCTAACCGGCATCTGTGCGGTCAGTCCGGTGATCACGCCGGCGGCGACCACGACAATGACCGGGTTGAAACGTAAAATAAAGCCGACGACGATGGCAGCAATGCCCAATAGCGGCCAGAGATTAATAGCAGCGTCCATGTTGATTCCTCAGAAAAAAATGCCCCGACGCGGTGGACGGGGCAGAATGAAAATTCGCCGACGATTAGCGGCTGGTCACGTCGATATTCTGCTGGCTAAATGCCTGACGCAGCTCGCGGGCAAACGCCAGCGCGTGCGCGCCATCGCCATGCAGGCAAACGCTGTCGGCCTGCACCTTCACCCACTCGCCGCTCAGGCTTTTCACCTGACCTTTCTGAACCATGGTCAGCGTCTGGCTTATCGCCTGCTCGTCACTTTCCACCAGCGCACCGGGCTGACTACGCGGCACCAGCGAACCATCCGCCATATAGCCGCGATCGGCAAACACCTCCTGGCGGGGGGTTAAGCCGTGACGTTCGGCGGCGCGAATCGACTCGCTGCCCGCCAGCCCGACCAGCACCAGCGCCGGATCAACCGCCTTCACCGCCCGCGCAATCGCATCGGCCAGCTGGGGGTCGCGTGCGGCCTGGTTATACAGCATGCCGTGTGGCTTGACGTGGACCAGCTTGCCACCTTCACTCTCGGTCAGCGCCTTCAGCGCCCCGACCTGATACAGCACCTGGGCATAGACGGTTTCCGGCGGCAGCTGCATGGCGGTACGGCCAAAGTTTTCCCGGTCCGGGAAGCTGGGATGCGCGCCGATAGCCACGCCAAACTCCAGCGCCCAGCGCACGGATTGCAGCATGGTTTCCGCATCGCCCGCGTGGAAGCCACAGGCGATATTTGCCGAGGAGACCAGCTGCAATAAGGCGCGGTCGTTTTCACACCCTTCGCCGAGATCGGCATTAAGATCGACTTTCATTGGCAAGCCCCCAGGCCATTTGTTCCAGTGAGCGCTGCTGTTCACGCTTCGCCTGCAGCGCTTCCTGCAGCGTGCAGTAGACGAAGTGAATCGGCTCGCCGAGCCGCAGCTGCGCCAGGTGGTAGAGATCGGCTTCAATCACGCAGGCAATGCGCGGATAGCCGCCGGTGGTCTGCGCATCGGCCAGCAGCACGATCGGCTGACCGTTCGGCGGCACCTGAATCACCCCTGGGATCAGCCCGTGGGAGAGCAGGTCGCGGCCGACGTTGCGCGTCAGTTTGCGCCCCTGAAAACGGTAGCCCATGCGGTTACTCTGTGGATTAAGCCGCCACGCGCTGCGCCAGAAGGCTTCCTGACTGTCTGCGCTGAACTCATGATATTCCGGGCCGGGCATCGCCCGCACCCGATTCCCCCACAGCAGCTGTCGTACGCCTGCGGGCTGGCTGAAGTCGCAGGTTGGCTCGCCCAGCGGCAGGCTGTCACCATCCTGTAGCTGACGCCCGTTAAAGCCGCCGAATCCGGCTTTCAGATCGGTGCTGGCTGAGTCGAGCCGCTGCTCAACCGCATAACCGCCATTGACCGCCAGATAGCTGCGCATTCCGCGCTGCGGCATACTCAACGTCAGGCGCTGGCCCTTTTTCACCGCGGTGCGCCAGCCCGTCCAGACGGGTTCGCCATCAAGCTGGGCCTGGCAGCCTGCACCCGCGAGGCCAATCCAGCCGTCGCGCTGGAACTCGGCACAAAACTGCCCGAGGGTAATTTCCAGCACCGCGCTGTCGGGCGCATTTCCCACCAGCATATTGGCAGTCTGCATCGCCGGGTGGTCAAGTACGCCACTCAGACTAATACCATATTGCCGCCAGCCGATACGGCCCGCGTCCTGGATACTGCTGCTCATTCCGGCACGAATAATTTTCAGCATACGCCCTCCTTCTGCGGCACAAAGCGCACGCGGTCGCCAGGGCGCAGCAGCACCGGAGGATGCTGGTCCGGGGCAAACAGTGCCGTCTGCGTCTGCCCAATCAGCTGCCAGCCACCGGGGGCGACGACCGGATAGATACCGGTCTGGCTGCCGCCAATGCCGACAGAACCCTTTGGTACCTGCACGCGCGGTTCGGCGCGGCGCGGGGTATGCAGGCGCTCATCCAGTCCGCCCAGATACGGGAAGCCAGGCTGGAAGCCGATGAAATAGACCACGTAATCCACTGATGCGTGGCAGGCCACCACCTGGCTGGCGCTCAGCCCGCTGTGATGAGCCACTTCGTCGAGGTCCGGCCCCAGCTTGCCCCCGTAGACCACCGGGATCTCTATCAGGCGCGACTCCAGCTCCAGCGCATCGCTGGTTTCCCACCACTGCTGCAGCCATTCGATCGCGTCCAGCGCGCTCTGCTGCGGGTTGCTTAACATCACGGTGATATTGTTCATCCCGGGGACGATTTCCGCTACTTCCGGACGGTCCTGCAGGCGTTGTGTCAGCCCCCAGATACGCTGCTGGCTGGCAAGGGAGACCGGAGGTTCTAACTCCAGCACCACTGCGCGTTCGCCCAGCAGGTAACAACGTGCTCGTTGCAAAAGCTGCCTCCTGACAAATAGGAAAAAGTGATACTTAATATCAATTATGACAGGTAGTTATGCGGAATTGTCGCGTGGCTGTCAACCTCCAGCGCGGCCTTAATGCTGCGCGCTGAAGGTCATTGGCAGTGACAAAGAGGATCAGGCAGGGTTGAAAATATCGACGAAGGTGACATCCAGACCATGATGCTGCGCCAGCCAGTCGCCCAGCGCCTGAATACCGCAGCGCTCTGTGGCATGATGCCCGGCGGCGAAGAAATGCAGCCCCTGCTCGCGCGCGCTGTGGATGGTCTGCTCAGAGACTTCTCCGCTGATAAAGGCATCGACGCCAAACGCCGCGGCGTCATCAATGTAGCCCTGACCGCCGCCGCTGCACCAGGCGACGCGCTTAATCAGTGCCGGTGCATTATCCCCGCAGTGCAGCGGCTCACGGCCTAATACCTGAGCAATGCGCTGCGCCAGCTGCTCGCCGCTTAACGGCGTTTTCAGCTCTCCCCACGGCAGCAGCAGCGCGATCTCACCTTTGACGTCGATATCGAACATCTTCGCCAGCAGCGCGTTATTCCCCAGCTCGGGGTGACCATCCAGCGGCAAATGCCAGCCAAACAGGTTGATATCGTTGGCCAGCAGCGTTTTCAGACGCTGGCGCTTCATGCCCTTGATCGCCGGGGCTTCGCTCTTCCAGAAATAACCGTGATGCACCAGCACGGCATCGGCATCTAAGCGCACCGCCTCGTCGAGCAGTGCCTGGCAGGCAGTTACGCCGGTCACCACTTTTTTAATTTCGCCCCGCCCTTCAACCTGTAATCCGTTGGGGGCGTAATCTTTGAAATTCTCAGTGTTGAGCAGCTGGTTAACCAGCCGTTCCAGTTCAGTATTCAGCATAATCAGTCCGTCTGTTTGCGTGCCGCTTCAAAAGCGGCCAGGGTTTGCAGGCGTGCCTGTTTATGTTCCACGATCGGCTGCGGATAATCGAGGGTTTGCTGATTTTTCTTTGCCCACTCCTGCGGCTGGTGGATATATTTCTCCGGCACATCGCGCAGTTCCGGCAGCCAGTGGCGAATAAACTCACCGCTTTCATCGAAGCGCTCACCCTGAGTAGTGGGGTTAAAAATGCGAAAATAAGGTGCGGCATCGGTACCGGTAGACGCTGCCCACTGCCAGCCGCCATTGTTAGCGGCCAGATCACCATCAATCAGCTGCGACATAAAATATTGCTCGCCCACCCGCCAGTCGATCAGCAGATCTTTCACCAGGAAACTGGCGGTAATCATGCGCAGGCGGTTATGCATCCAGCCCAGCGTATTAAGCTGGCGCATCGCAGCATCAACAATGGGGTAGCCGGTTTTTCCCTGCTGCCACGCCTTCAGCCCCTCGGCATCGTCGCGCCATTTGACGCCGCGCGTCCAGCGGGTAAACGGCTGATGACGGCACAGCGACGGGTAAGCCACCAGCAGATGGCGGTAGAACTCGCGCCAGATAAGCTCGTTAAGCCAGACAAACACTTTGCCGTCTTCCAGCCCGCGCGGATGCTGCTTTAGCAGGCGATGCAGGCACTGGCGGGGTGACAGCACCCCGGTCGCGAGATAAGCCGACAGGCGGCTGGTGCCGTCAAGCGCCGGGATATCACGCTGCGCCTGATAGTGGGTCACCGGAGTCTGGCAGAATTCGCGCAGCCGGGCGATGGCGGCCTTCTCTCCGGGGGGAAACAGCGCGCTGTTGATATCCTCGCGCGGATAGTCAAACGCTTTCAGCCGGTGGGGGTTCACCGCACCTTCCGCACGACAGGCCGGCGCTGGCAGACATTCGGGCAATCCTTCCTGTAGCCGCTTCACAAAGGCTTTACTGAAAGGCGTGAAAACTTTGTACATCTCGCGGCTGCCGGTCAGCACGCTGCCTGGCGGCAGCAGCAGACTGTCGTCGAAGCCCTGTACCGTCACCTCGTCTTCCAATAGCGTACGTTCTACCGCAGCATCACGCTGGCGCTCATTCACCTCGTACTGATAGTTGTAGAACAGGCGGTCAACCTGGTGTTCCTGACAAAACTGCCGCAGCAGCGGAACGGAGGCGTCGAAGTCGGCGCACTGCTCAAGATGCAGTGGGATACCTTTTGCCGCCAGCGACTGCTGGAGTTCCTGCAGGCTTTGCCAGATAAACTCCGCCTGCTTCGGTGCCATATGGTGTGACTGCCACTGCCCGGGCGTGGCGATGAACAGGGCAATAACCCGTGCATTGTCAGAACGACAGGCGGCGTACAGCGCATGGTTGTCGTTGATGCGCAGGTCATTGCGCAACCAGACCAGATGAGTTGTCATAATGCTCCCTGAAATTATTGTCCATACCGCAGGCGCAGTGCTTCCGGATAAGGCGCAAAGTAGCGCTGTTCGGCCAGCCACGGGTGCGGGTATTCCGCCATATAGTGTTTAAGCAGGGTTATCGGGGCCAGCAGCGGCTGCAGGCCCTGGCGATAGTGGTCGATCAGGTTAGCCAGCTCCTGGCGCTGGGCTGAAGTCAGCTCCCGGCGGAAGTAGCCCTGAACGTGCATCAATACGTTGGTGTGATTGCTGCGCGTAGCCTCATGCTTCATCAGGTCCATCAGGCGCTGACGATACTCCAGTGCAAATTCTTCCAGCGATTCCCACTGGTCCATTTTGGCGACGAACGGGCCAATCTGGCGGTAGGCAGGCTGTGAATGAGACAGCAGCAGCAGCTTGTAACGGGTATGAAAGGCCATCAGTTTGGCGCGCGTCAGGCCACTGCTCCACAGCTGGTTAAACTCGTGCAGGGCATACACCCGCGCCACAAAATTCTCACGCAGATTGGGATCGTGCAGGCGACCATCTTCTTCCACCGGCAGCCACGGCATCTGTGCCATCAGCTCGCGGGTAAATAGTCCCGTGCCTTCTTTACGGTTGTTATTGTTATCAGGCTGATAGACGCGTACCCGCTCCATCCCGCAGCTGGGAGATTTAGCGCAAACGATATAGCCGCAAAGGTGGCGCAGACGTTGCACTTTTTCGGCAGAGAATGCCTTCATCGCTTCGGTGACCGGATCCGCCTGGCCGTTACTGAAGCGCAGGGAGACTTCTCCGCCCTCCTCCTCTGTCAGGCGCAGTGCCGGGCGTGGTGTTGGCAGGCCAATCGCCATTTCAGGACAGGCGGGCTCATAACGTATAAACGGTGCCAGCTGCTCGGCAGCAAAAGCATTGCGTTTATGACCGCCATCGAAGCGCACTTTTTCGCCCAGTAAACAGGCACTGATACCCACCGGAATTTTTTCGCCCATAGTTATACAACCTCTAAAGCCATGTACAACTTTTAGTGTAGCGGAAAAAGCCCGACGACAGGCAAAAAAAATCCCGCCAATGGGCGGGAAACTATTCGTATAGGAGGGTCGACTGGAAATAGGTCGGCCCGCTACCGGTCGGTCAACCCCAAAAGTTACAGGAATTCACACCCTGCGGCTTCTGACTGCGCCAGCCAGACCGGCTGGTCGCTGGTTTTAACCCATACGCGATGCAGATAGCTATAGAAACGTGCGCGATCGCCACGGAATAACATCACCGGCAGGGCCAGCACGCCGCAAACCACGACGGCGGCACGACGCATGAAAATCCGTGTGGGTGAATAGTTGTGATAAAGACTCATACGTCCTCCTGAATAATTGTTGAAAAGATGCTGTGTGTAATCTGACTAAAATAGTAGCGCTTCTGGTGTAATTTTACTACTGATCAGACCACTTTTGGCGAAAAAAAAGCCATTTAATTCAGTCTGACTGAAACTTAGTTACATAATTGTTAAATTCGTAGCGTGAATAGCATGATTAAAGCGACTCTGTTAACCCCTCAGGTGATTGCGAACTATCACAGACGCTCTGTCTACTTTTTGCTAAATTAGCTTCTATTACGCGGTTATGCAGCAGAGGCAATGTGGTCACCATTCTGATTGTGGAAGATGAAAAAGAGATCCGCCGTTTTCTGCGCCTGGCGCTGGAGGGGGAAGGTTTTCGTGTCGTTGATGCAGACACGCTGAGCCGCGGTCTGATTGAAGCAGCAACGCGCAAGCCGGAGCTGACGATCCTCGATCTCGGGCTGCCGGACGGTGATGGCAGCCAGTTTATCCGTGAGATCCGCCAGTGGAGCAGCATGCCGGTTATCGTGCTCTCCGCCCGCAGCGATGAGCAGGATAAAATCGCGGCGCTGGATGCCGGAGCCGATGATTTCCTCACCAAGCCTTTCGGCGTGGGCGAACTGATGGCGCGGGTGCGCGTGGCGCTCCGCCACCGTCCGGCCCAGAGCAGTGACAGCCTCAGCGCACAGGTCAATTTTGGCAGCGTCAGCGTGGATATCGCCACCCGTCGCGTTACCCGTCACGGTGAAGAGCTGCATCTGACGCCGATAGAATTTCGCCTGCTGGTCAGCCTGCTTAATCATCCCGGCAAGGTGATGACTCAGCGCCAGCTGCTGACTCAGGTCTGGGGGCCCAATGCGGTTGAGCACAGCCACTATCTGCGCATCTATATGGGCCACCTGCGCCAGAAGCTGGAGCACGACCCGGCACAGCCGCAGCATCTGATCACGGAAACCGGCGTCGGCTACCGCTTTATTCCGTGATTCTGCAATAAAAAAAGGGCCACTCACAGCGTGAGCAGCCCTTATTCAGCGTGTCAGCAATCAGGCGTTTTTCAGTACCGCACTGACAATTTCCACGGCTTCTTTTTCAATCAGCGCACGATGCTCGGCGCCGAGGAAACTTTCACAGTAGATCTTGTAAGCGTCTTCAGTACCCGAAGGGCGCGCGGCAAACCAGCCGTTTTTAGTCATTACCTTCAGGCCACCGATGGAAGCACCGTTACCCGGAGCCGCCGTCAGACGCGCAGTGATCGGATCGCCCGCCAGCGTGTCGGCACTGACCATTTCAGGCGACAGTTTTGACAGCGCGGCTTTCTGCGCGGAGGTTGCCGGAGCCTGAATACGGTTATAGCTCGGTGCGCCAAAACGGGCCGCCAGCTCATCGTAATGCTGCTGCGGGTTCTTACCGGTCACAGCCGTGATTTCAGCCGCCAGCAGGCACATGATGATGCCGTCTTTGTCAGTCGACCACGGCGTACCGTCGAAGCGCAGGAAGGAAGCTCCCGCACTCTCTTCGCCACCGAAACCGAAGCTGCCGTCGAACAGGCCATCCACAAACCACTTGAAGCCAACCGGAACTTCCACCAGCTTGCGGCCCAGATCGTCCACCACGCGGTCAATCATCGCGCTCGACACCAGGGTTTTACCCACGGCGACGTCTTTGCCCCACTGCGGACGATGCTGGAACAGATACTGAATCGCCACCGCCAGATAGTGGTTCGGGTTCATCAAACCGGCCGGAGTCACGATACCGTGGCGGTCGTAGTCCGGGTCATTGGCAAAGGCCAGGTCAAATTTGTCACGCAGCGCCAGCAGGCCCGCCATGGCAGATTCAGACGAGCAGTCCATACGGATCACGCCGTCATGGTCCAGATGCATAAAGCGGAAAGTCTGGTCGACAGCATCGTTTACGATAGTCAGATCGAGGTTGTAGAACTCCGCAATACGCTGCCAGTAGGCGATACCGGAACCGCCAAGGGGATCCACACCAATTTTCAGACCCGCTTTCTGGATCGCCGGAATATCAACGATCTGTGCCAGACCTTCAATATAAGGCTGGATCAGATCTTTTTCCGTCAGGTGGCCGCTGGCCCAGGCCTGATCCAGCGTCATGCGCTGCACGCCTTTCAGGCCATCTTTGATCAGCGCATTGGCACGATCTTCCACCACTTTGGTGACGTTAGTATCCGCCGGACCACCGTTCGGCGGGTTGTACTTGATGCCGCCATCTTCTGGTGGATTGTGCGAAGGCGTGATGACGATGCCGTCCGCCTGTGCGCCGCCAGATTTGTTGTGCTCAAGGATAGCATTGGAGATCGCCGGAGTTGGCGTGTAGCCATTATCCTGCTGGACAATCACATCCACCCCGTTGGCAGCCAGCACTTCCAGCACGGAAATAATGGCGGGCTCAGACAGCGCGTGGGTATCTTTACCCACGTAGCAAGGGCCGGTAATACCGTTCTTTTTACGCTCTTCGGCAATCGCCTGCGCGATAGCCAGAATGTGATTCTCGTTGAAGCTGTGACGACCCGCGCTACCGCGATGGCCGGAGGTGCCAAATTTCACCGCATGCTCTGCATTGCCCAGTTCAGGCTGCAGGACATAATACTGAGATGTTAATTGTGCAACGTTAATCAAATCGCTCTGCTGGGCGGGTTGCCCGGCACGGGGGTGATTGGCCATTGGCGCTTCTCCCTGACGCTTCAGTTAGAGGGTACCGCAAACTTTCTCAGTCAGTTCCGTCGGGAACTGCATCGACTGCATTATGTGTTCAACCATGCTGCGTTTACGGCCAGTATTTGTGTTGGTGATCACCCAGTACGGCGTGCCCGGAACGTGCTGCGGCTTGGTATGGGTGCCATTTTCTACCAGCGTTTGCTGATTGCCCGCGAAGTAAACGCGCGTGCGACCGTGCAGAGACTCTGTCGCTGCGCCAAACGCTTTGGCATCCAGACTGTATAAAGTCGATAAAACCAGCATAAAGCGGTTCACTGCTCTTTTCTGATCGGCATACTCATCAGAAAGCAGCAGTTCACGTACCGCACGCACACGATCCTGCGGACGGGCTTCAGTTTTCACCGCCGTGTTCGCTGCTGGCTCTTTGCCCGCCGCTGCAGCGGATGTTGCCGCTGTAGCCGGAGCCGTCTGACCCGCAGTGAACTGCAACATGCGGCGCAAAATATCCGATGCGCTTTCACCAATATGCTGAGTGTGGCTGGCAATATAACGGTATAGCTCTTCGTCGACTTCTATCGTTTTCATCTTTATCCAGTACGGTTAGTGCTTGTGTCAGAACGCGGGTCACAGAGACGAAAACGATCGTCGGGATCGCCCGTGCTCAACCGATCCAGTTCTAACATCAGGATTATAAAGTTAAATCCTGCCGGGTTGTAGCGCCAGACCCATTTCAGGGCAAAAGTCGGAATATGCCGCAAAAAGATCGTAACCGCATATGGCGCCTGCGGCAGAAATTGTGGGATCCATGATACCCTAAGCCTTCACATCAACTGTAAGAACTTTCTCTATGAATTTAAACTTCCGCCTGCAATCTGAACAATCCGCATCAAACGATCTTCCGCTGGTGCTAATCCACGGTCTGTTTGGCAGCCTGGATAACCTTGGCGTGCTGGCGCGGGGGTTAAAAGATGACCGTCGTCTGATTCAAATTGATGTGCGCAATCATGGGCTTTCGCCGCGGGCTGATGAGATGAGCTATGCGCTGATGGCGCAGGATATTCTCGATACGCTCGATGAACTCAAGGTTGAACGCTTCAGCCTTATTGGCCACTCCATGGGTGGCAAGATCGCGATGGCGCTGGCCGCGCTGGCCCCCGAGCGTGTAGGTGAGATCGTGGTCATCGATATCGCCCCCGTGGCTTATAGCACTCGCCATCACGACGACATTTTTGCCGCCTTGCAAGCGGTGTCGCAGGCCGGAATTAAAACGCGCAGCGAAGCCGCCGCGCTGATGCGCCTGCATATAGATGAAGAAGGCGTGATCCAGTTTCTGTTGAAATCATTCCATGAAGGTGACTGGCGCTTCAACGTGCCGGTGCTGTGGGAGTGTTACGACCAGATTATTGGCTGGCAGCCTCTGGCCCCCTGCCCGCATCCGGCACTGTTTATCCGCGGCGAACGCTCGGCTTATCTGGCGGATGAGTACCGTGATGCCCTGCTAGCTCAGTTCCCTCAGGCGCGTGCGCATGTGATAGCCGGAGCCGGCCACTGGGTACATGCGGAAAAACCTGATGCCGTGTTACGCGCAATCCGTCGATTTTTTGCGCTGTAAAAACAATTATTTCCTCGGGTTGATATAGCCAAAATAATTCGAGCTGCAGAAAGGCGGCAAGGCCATGAGTCCCCGGCAGCATAGATCGCTCTGTGACAGGGGTGACAAATCTGCCCGGAGCAGATTTGAACGCTGTCTACAGTGCTCCCGAAGGGGGGAGGTCCAGGGATGGGCCGAATAATGGATGAAGCCAACGCATCTGCGGCTTGAAGAATGAAGGGTATAAATGATTGTCGTCATCACTTTCGCTGGGGTATGATGGCGCGCTAAAATTTGCCGCTGCTGATTCTTCACGCGGCATAACGACCCTGGTCTTCAGAAATTCAGCCTTTCAGTATCACTATCCCTATGGCAAAAGAGAACACGGACCGCACAACGATCGATCTGTTCGCAGATGAACGTCGCCCGGGACGACCTAAAACGAATCCGCTAACGCGTGATGAGCAGCTACGCATCAACAAGCGCAACCAGCTGAAGCGGGATAAAGTGCGCGGCCTGAAGCGCGTTGAGCTGAAAATGAACAGCGACGCGGTTGATACCCTGAACCAGCTGGCAGAAGAGCGCAATATGAGTCGCAGCGAACTGATCGAAGAGATGCTGCTGGAACAGCTGCAGCGTCATCAATCCTGATCGCCTGGCTTAAGCACTCAGCGACAAAACCAGCAGCATTACACGTTTATCCGCTTCCGGCGGTCTGTTATCATTAGCGATATCTGCGAAAAATTCAGCAGTCACCATATCATTAAGATTCAAGAGGTTATTAAACTCATGGCACTCGTCGGCATTTTCTTCGGCAGCGATACAGGCAATACGGAAAACATTGCAAAACAGATCCAGAAACTGCTGGGTAAAGATGTTGCAGAAGTTCGTGATATTGCCAAAAGCAGCAAAGAAGACCTTGAAGCCTTTGATATTCTGCTGCTGGGCATTCCCACCTGGTACTACGGTGAGGCCCAGTGCGACTGGGATGACTTCTTCCCAACGCTGGAAGAGATCGACTTCAACGGTAAGCTGGTCGCGCTGTTTGGCTGCGGCGATCAGGAAGATTACTCTGAATATTTCTGTGATGCGATGGGTACTATTCGCGACATCATTGAACCGAACGGGGCGATTATCGTTGGTCACTGGCCGACCGAAGGCTATCACTTCGAAGCCTCTAAAGGCCTGGCAGATGACAACAACTTCCTCGGTCTGGCGATTGATGAAGACCGCCAGCCAGAACTCACTAACGAACGTGTTGAAAAGTGGGTAAAACAGATTTTTGATGAACTTCAGCTGAAAGAGATCATCGAAGCCTAACCACAGCGGCTTGATGTGGGAGTTATCTCACATCAAGTCAGTGGTTTTTCCTATAGAAGTAATAGATACATGTTTGTAACTTTCACCTGCAAAACTGTACAATAACCCCATCGGTTACCCGCTTACTCAGCGCCCGTCACACTGTTTGACGACACTTGGTTTACCGAGTGTGATGAGATGAGGGAGAACGAAATGTTAACCCAGCATAATTCGGGCGCGCGCTTCCCAGGATGTAACGACATTAATCCTTACATCCCTCAGCGGTTCAGGCATCCCTTTTAGTTTTCATTTCGAACTATCAGCTCTATACTGAGACGCATTCAGCTTTAGCGTCGACCGATGTTCATGGCTTTTCAGCCACTAAGTGACTAGCAAAGTAACAGGACAATATCCGCATGACTGACAATAACACCGCATTAAAGAAGGCCGGCCTGAAAGTCACGCTTCCCCGACTGAAAATTCTGGAAGTGCTTCAGGAACCAGAGGGCCATCACGTCAGTGCGGAAGACTTGTACAAACGCCTGATTGATATGGGCGAAGAAATTGGTCTGGCCACGGTTTACCGCGTGCTGAACCAGTTTGACGACGCGGGGATCGTTACCCGCCATAACTTTGAAGGCGGTAAATCCGTTTTCGAACTGACCCAGCAGCACCATCACGATCATCTGATCTGCCTGGACTGCGGTAAAGTTATCGAGTTTCGTGATGAATACATCGAGGAGCGCCAGCGTGAAATCGCTAAGCGCCACGGCATCAAACTGAGCAACCACAGCCTCTATCTTTACGGTCACTGTGCTCTGGGCGACTGCCGCGAAGACGAGACTCTGCACGACCAGTAATCTCCATGATTGTGTAAAAACCGCTGCCTGCCAGCGGTTTTTTTATGCCTGCTATTCGCCGAATACCGGCAGCCAGTGACCGTATGAGAGCAGTGATACCAGGGCATTCAGCACGCCAAAGCAGAGCACCAGTACGATGGGCGCAACGCCGCCCCTCACCCGCCAGGCCGCGGTGGCAAAGCGGCGGCGCGACTGCCAGGCGAGCAGCGCGGGCGTAATCACCGCCCAAAGGGTAGCAGCCAACCCGGCATAACCTATCGCCAGCAGAAAGCCGTTGGGCCAGATCAGCGCGGCAGTAAGCGGGAAAATAAAGGTCAGCACGGTGGTCTTCAGGCGCCCTGTGGCAGAGTTATCCAGCTTAAACAGGTCGGCAAGGTAGTCAAAAAAGCCAAGGCTGACGCCGAGGAATGAGCAGGCCACGGCAAAGTTGGAGAAGATATCCAGCAGCAGATTCAGGTACTGACTGTGCAGTACGCCGGACAACGCCGCAACCAGCACATCGATATTCCCCCCCTGTGCGGCAATCGCTTTAAAGTCATGGCGTGGAATATTGCCCATGGTGCCGACGATCCACACCAGGTAAATTGCCAGCGCCAGCAGCGTGCCGTAGATCAGGCAGCGGCTGACGCGCCCGGCGTTTTTACGGTAGTAACTCACCAGCCCGGCAATATTGCCGTGGTAGCCAAATGAGGCCAGGCAGAACGGCACTACCGCCCAGAGATAACGCAGGTAGTGGCCGTCTTCCGCCGCGCTGTCGAGCAGATTCACCGGCTCGATGTGCCACAGCAAGCCGCCAAAAATCATCAGGAATGTGATCACCTTCGCGCCGAGAAATATCAGCGTCATGCGGCTGACCACAGCCGTGCCCAGCCAGATAAACAGCGCCACCAGCAGCGCAAACAGCAGCCCGGCGGTGCGGGCAGAGAGATCGACACTCAGCTGGCTCAGGCTGTGCTGAATAATCGCCCCGCTGGCGGAGATATAGGCGTAGGTCAGAATACCGAGTACAAAAACCACCGACAGCCCGTTAATCAGATTCCAGCCGCGCCCTAACAGATCGCGCGTAACGGTATCGAAGCTGGCGCCCGGCGGATAATGCAGGCTGGCCTCAAGATAGAGCAGCCCGGAAAGCAGCATGCAAAACCAGGTGAGGATCAGCAACAGTGAAGACCAGAGGAACCACGCCCCCGACATGACCACCGGCAGGGAGAACATCCCGGCACCGATAATGGTGCCGCTGATGATTAAGGTCCCCCACAGCGTGGAGGGTAACGGAGCAGCAGAAGCAGGCAGAGCCATGGCAAATCCTTAGCGAGAAACGGTAACAAAACGCACGCGCCGGGATATTCCACTGGCTAAACGGCATTAATGCCGCATAGTCTACACAAAATCACACTCGCGAACTAGTACGGTAACTAGTCGGCAACCATCGTTTCCTGCAAATAGCGCCAGCGTGGTGGGGTTGCGCTACAGTCAATCACCGCCAGCGAGATACGATGAGTATGCACATCCCCCTGCTGCTGCAGCTCATGGTAGTGAATCACCACATCCTGATCTGACTGCGAAATAATTTGGCACTGCTCAATACGAATCACCACGCCCTGACGTCCGCCAGTCAGGCGGGTAAACAGTGCGGCAACGTCTGCCAGCGCCAGCATTTTTCCACCGGGAGTGACCATGGTGAATTCGGGGGCAAAATGAGCGAGCAGTTCGGGCACTTTACTGCCGTCGCCGTGAAACACTTCGGCGATCAGTTCATGCAGCACAATCACGCTGCGGCTGGCTTGTTCGGCTAATCCAGACATGCAATATCCTTCAGGTGAGATTGTCGATACGTCGCTGATAGCGGTATCCAGCGGACGAAAAAAAAGGGCGAATCATCGCCCTCTTATTCTTATATAGCTGATTACGGCTTATTCGCCCATTTTCGCCCAGGTATCGCGCAGGCCAACGGTGCGGTTAAACACCAGATTGCTGGCGCTGGAATAGACGCTGTCGGCACAGAAGTAACCTTCACGCTCGAACTGGTAAGGTGCAGAAGCTTCAGCCTGCTGCATGCCCGCTTCGACGTAACCGTGACGAATCACCAGGGATTCCGGGTTAACGGTGGTCAGGAAATCTTCTGCTGCGCCCGGGTTTGGCACGCTGAACAGACGGTCATACAGGCGGAACTCCGCAGGCAGGCCGTGAACTGCGGACACCCAGTGGATCACGCCTTTCACTTTACGACCATCGGCCGGATCTTTGCTCAGGGTATCCACGTCGCAGGTGCAGAACAGGCAGGTAATGTTGCCCTCTTCATCTTTGGCTACGCGCTCAGCTTTGATCACGTAGGCATTACGCAGGCGCACTTCTTTGCCCATCACCAGACGCTTGTACTGCTTATTCGCTTCTTCACGGAAGTCAGCACGATCGATCCAGATCTCACGGCTGAACGGCACTTCGCGCGTACCCATCTCCGGCTTACTCGGGTGATTCGGCATGCTGATCATCTCTTCATGATGCGCAGGCAGGTTTTCGATCACCACTTTTACCGGGTCAAGAACGGCCATCGCACGCGGCGCGTTTTCGTTGAGATCGTCGCGAATACAGGATTCCAGCGCGGCCATTTCCACGTTGTTATCCTGTTTGGTCACGCCAATACGGCGGCAGAACTCACGAATTGATTCCGCGCTGTAACCGCGGCGGCGCAGGCCAGACACGGTCAGCATGCGCGGGTCATCCCAGCCCTCAACCACTTTCTCAGTGACCAGCAGGTTGAGCTTACGCTTGGACATAATGGCGTATTCAAGATTCAGGCGTGAGAACTCATACTGACGCGGATGCACCGGGATGGTGATGTTGTCCAGCACCCAGTCATACAGGCGACGGTTGTCCTGGAACTCCAGCGTACACAGCGAGTGGGTGATCCCTTCCAGCGCATCGGAGATGCAGTGGGTGAAATCGTACATCGGGTAGATGCACCACTTATTGCCGGTCTGATGGTGCTCGGCGAATTTAATGCGGTAGATAACCGGGTCGCGCATCACGATAAAGTTGGACGCCATATCGATTTTTGCACGCAGGCAGGCGGTGCCTTCAGCAAAACCACCGGCGCGCATTTTGGCAAACAGCTCAAGGTTCTCTTCCACGCTACGGTCGCGGTAAGGGCTGTTTTTACCCGGCGCCGTCAGGCTACCTCGGTATTCACGGATCTGCTCAGGTGACAGTTCGTCAACGTAAGCCAGACCTTTACCGATCAGCTCAACCGCATAGTTGTGCAGCTGTTCGAAATAGTCAGATGAGTAGCGTACTTCGCCGCTCCACTCAAAGCCAAGCCACTTCACGTCACGTTTAATTGACTCAACAAACTCCAGGTCTTCTTTCACCGGGTTGGTGTCATCAAAACGCAGATTGCACTGCCCGTGATAATCCTGCGCGATGCCAAAGTTCAGGCAGATAGATTTTGCATGACCAATATGCAGGTAACCGTTCGGCTCAGGCGGGAAGCGGGTATGCACGGTGGCATGCTTACCGTTCGCCAGATCTTCGTCGATGATCTGACGAATAAAGTTAGTTGGGCGGGCTTCAGCCTCACTCATCTCAATTTCCTCAATAATGCATGGCATTTACTCTAGATAATTCGAGTTGCGGCAAGGCGGCAAGTGTGAGAATCCCCGGGAGCTTACAAAGTAAGTGACTGGGGTGAACACACGCAGCCAACACAGCTGCAACTTGAAGAATGACGAGTATAAATTAGCTGTCAAATAACGGAGTATGATCCACAAAGCGGGGAGGCGAAACAACCGTTTGTTGCGGGAATCTCATAAAAAAAGGGCGGGAATCGCTTCCCGCCCTTTTAATCAAGCCTCAGCCGGGTGGCTTAGCCATTAATTTCGTATAACCGGGTCTCACCGGCAACCACCGTTTCGCCTGCCAGCAGCGTGATGCCAGCGAAATCATCGATGTTGCTGACCACGACCGGGCTCACCATCGAACGGGCATTGGCATTGAGGAACTCAAGGTCCATTGCCAGCACCGGTTGACCGGCGACCACCTGGCTGCCCTCTTCCACCAGGCGGGTGAAACCTTTACCTTCCAGCGTCACGGTATCCAGCCCCATATGCACCACCACTTCAACCCCTTTTTCCGTTTCCAGGCAGAAGGCATGGTTAGTATTGAAGATTTTCACCACGGTGCCTGCAGCAGGGGATACAACGGTGCTGCTGGTTGGCAGAATCGCCAGGCCATCGCCTACCGCTTTACTGGCAAAGGCTTCATCCGGAACCTGGTCAATGGCGACAACTTTGCCGCTGACCGGCGCAACCAGCGTGCCGATAATGCCTTTCGCCACGTTTGGTACGGCTTGTGGAGCCGCAACCGGTGCCACAGGTGCTGCGCTGGCAGCAGAAGCCGCAGCCACCGGGCCTTTAGCAATCTGCTTTTTCATCTCTTCAGCAATCGATTCGGCTTTGGCACCGACGATCACCTGAATCGTCTGCTTGTTCAGTTTCACCACACCGGAAGCACCAAGGCGCTTACACTGAGCGTCATTAACCAGGGAAGCATCTTTCACCGACAGGCGCAGACGGGTAATACAGGCATCAATCACGTTCAGGTTTTCGGAGCCGCCAATCGCACCAATGTAGCTACGCGACAGCTGGGCCAGCCCCTCTTCGGTATTGCTATTCGCTTCGTCGGTCACCACCAGGTCACTCGCATCTTCACGACCCGGCGTTTTCAGGTTCAGCATGCGGATAACCGCACTGAACAGCACGAAGTAAACCAGGAAGGCGATAACGCCCATCACCAGCAGCATCCAGACGTTCTGACTGGCCGCAGGCAGTTTGTACATCAATACGTAGTCGATAGCGCCGGCAGAGAACGAGAAGCCCGCGTGGATGCCCAGAGTGGTGGCAACGAACAGGCTGATACCGGTCAGCAGGGCGTGGATCAGATACAGCATCGGCGCCAGGAACATGAACAGGAATTCCAGCGGCTCGGTGACACCGGTCAGGAAGGCGGTAACCGCAACGGACAGCAGCATGCCACCGACCATTGGACGACGCTCTTTCGGCGCGGCCAGATACATCGCCAGCGCGGCACCCGGCAGACCAAACATCATGATAGGGAAGAAGCCAGACATAAACATGCCCGCCGTGCCATCGCCCGCATAGAAGCGGTTAATGTCACCGTGGAATACCGCACCGGCCGCATTGGTAAACTCACCAATCTGGAACCAGGCAATGGTATTCAGCACCTGATGAAGACCGGTTGGGATCAGCAGACGGTTAACGAAACCGAAGATACCGGCGCCTAACGCGCCTTCAGAGACGATCCACTCACCGCCTGCGTGAATGCCCGCCTGCACCGGTGGCCAGACGTAACCAAATATGGCGGCCAGCACCAGACAGAAGAAGCCGGTGGCAATCGGTACAAAGCGTTTACCACCAAAGAAGCTCAGGAAGTCAGGCAGTTTGATGTCGGACCAGCGGTTGTAAGTCATACCGGCAACCAGACCCGTAATAATCCCCGCCAGCACGCCCATATTGACCGTTGGGTTAATGGTGACCATCGCTTTGGTGAGGATAAAGTACCCCACCGCACCCGCCAGCGCAGCTGCACCGGCGTTATCTTTCGACCAGGTTGATGCCACACCGATAGCGAAGATCAGCGCGAGATTGTCAAAAATCGCACCACCCGCCTGGGCAATAAACGGCATGTTGAGTAAGTCGGGCTGGCCGAAGCGCAGCATCAGTGCTGCGACTGGCAGCACGGCAATCGGCAGCTGTAACGACCGCCCTAATCTTTGAAAGAAGCCTAGAATATTCACCATTTCCCCCTATGAGACCCGATATAGCACCAAAAACCGCTTTGATTTTTTTACACGGTTTTTTGGAATTTGTATGACACTACACACCACGAGGCGAAGTGTAAAAAAAAATTAATTCGCTTCGCAAATTAAAGCACCGTATCTGTGACTAAAATCACCAAAAAACGCATTATTCTTAGCATGCAGCTGGCGATCGGCACAAACTTATTTTATGATTCGAAAAATCATAACGGATAAATCCCTCTGTTCTCCTGCGGTAATCACGTTACGCTTACCCTGAGCCATTACAGAGCACCGTTTTTAACCCATTCCAACTCTGCATAAAATGAGGTGCAACATGAGACTGATTCCTCTGGCAACGCCAACTCAGGTCGGCAAGTGGGCCGCACGCCACATTGTTAACCGCATCAACGCTTTTAACCCGACTGCCGACCGTCCTTTTGTATTAGGTCTGCCGACGGGCGGTACGCCGCTTGAAGCCTATAAGCATTTAATCGATATGCATAAAGCGGGCCAGGTTAGCTTTAAACACGTTGTCACTTTCAACATGGACGAATACGTAGGCCTGCCAAAAGAGCACCCGGAAAGTTACCACAGCTTTATGTACCGTAACTTTTTTGATCATGTTGATATTCCAAGTGAAAACATCAATCTTCTCAATGGCAATGCCCCGGATATTGACGCAGAATGTCGCCAGTATGAGGAGAAGATCCGTTCTTATGGCAAAATCCACCTGTTTATGGGCGGTGTCGGTAACGACGGTCATATCGCTTTCAATGAGCCGGCGTCATCACTGGCTTCACGCACCCGCATTAAAACGCTGACTCACGATACCCGTATCGCCAACTCACGTTTCTTCGGCGGGGATGTTGATCAGGTACCAAAATATGCGCTGACCGTCGGCGTGGGTACGCTGCTTGACGCGGAAGAGGTAATGATTCTGGTGACCGGCCACGTGAAAGCTCAGGCACTGCAGGCCGCCGTTGAAGGCAATGTGAATCACATGTGGACCATTAGCTGCCTGCAGCTGCACGCCAAAGCAGTCGTGGTCTGTGATGAGCCCGCCACCTCAGAACTGAAAGTCAAAACCGTGAAGTATTTCCGCGAAATGGAAGCAGGAAATATTAAAGATCTGTGATGCCCGCATCACTGAACGGCTCTGCCTGAGTGCAATAACCGCCGGGCAGAGCCGGAATTATCAGGAAAGTCAGGAGAAAAATTATGTACGCGTTGACCCAGGGCCGCATTTTCACCGGCCACAAAATCCTCGATAACCATGCTGTTGTCATTGCCGATGGTCTGATCGAGCGAGTCTGCCCGCTGGAAGATCTGCCCGCTGGCATCGAAACTCGCGATGTCGCTGGTGCGATTATTGCCCCTGGATTTATCGACCTGCAGCTCAACGGCTGTGGCGGCGTGCAGTTTAACGATGACATTGCGGCGATCAGTGTAGAAACGCTGCAAATCATGCAGAAAGCCAACGAAAAATCAGGCTGCACCAGTTTCCTGCCTACCCTGATTACCAGCACCGACGAATTAATGAAGCGCGCAGTTGAAGTGATGCGCGCTTATCTGGCGCAGAATGCCAACCAGGCACTGGGCCTGCACCTGGAAGGGCCGTGGCTCAACCCGCTGAAAAAAGGCACCCATGACCCTGCCCTGATCCGTGCGCCAGACCAAGAGCTGGTCGATTTTCTCTGCGCGAATGCCGATGTGATTACTAAAATCACCCTTGCCCCGGAAAAAGTGGATGCAGCAATAATCCGCCAGCTGCGCGCAGCCGGGATCGTCATCTCTGCGGGACACTCGCACGGGACCTATGAGGAAGCTGCCGCCGGAATCGATGCAGGCGTGACCTTTGCTACTCATCTGTATAATGCCATGCCTGCCACCAGCGGACGCGAGCCGGGGCTGATTGGTGCGCTGTTTGATTCACCAGATGTATGGTGTGGCGTGATCGCCGACGGTTTACATGTGCATTACGCTAACATTCGTAACGCTAAACGGATCAAAGGCGACAAGCTGATCCTGGTGACCGATGCTACCGCCCCTGCCGGAGCCAGTATTGATCGGTTCATTTTTGCTGGTAAAACAATATACTATCGCAACGGGCTGTGTGTTGATGAGAACGGCACTCTGAGTGGTTCTGCGCTAACTATGATTGAAGCTGTAGAGAACAGCGTTGAACATGTTGGCATCTCCCTCGATGAGACGCTGAGAATGGCAACACTTTACCCAGCCCGCGCAATGGGGGTGGATAACCAGTTAGGTTCAATTGAAGCCGGAAAAGTGGCAAATCTGACCGTGTTCACCCGCGATTACAAAATCATTCGGACCATCGTTAATGGTAACGAGGTCTTAAGCGAGTAGCGATTTAATGACCACCGGCGGCCAGGCTCAAATTGGAAATGTTGATCTCGTTAAACAACTTAATAGCGCAGCCGTTTACCGGCTGATCGATCAGCAAGGACCTATCTCACGCATTCAGATAGCCGAGCACAGTCAGCTCGCGCCCGCCAGCGTCACCAAGATCACCCGCCAGCTCATTGAGCGCGGGTTGATCCGTGAAGTCGACCAGCAGGCCTCCACCGGGGGCCGCCGGGCGATTTCTATCATTACGGAAACACGCGGCTTCAATACTATCGGCGTGCGCCTTGGGCGCAATGACGCCACCGTCACCCTGTTCGACCTTAGCGGAAAATCGCTGGCGGAAGAGCACTACCCGCTACCGGAACGCACCCAGGAAACCCTGGAAAATGCCCTGTTCAACGCCATTGCCGATTTCAGTGAGCAGCACCAGCGTAAGCTTCGCGAGCTGATTGCCATTTCAGTGATCCTGCCCGGCCTGGTTGACCCTAAAAATGGCATTATCCGCTATATGCCGCATATCAGCGTCAGCCACTGGCCGCTGGTTGCCAATATGGAAAAGCGCTTCAACGTTACCAGCTTTGTCGGTCACGATATTCGCAGCCTGGCGCTGGCAGAGCACTATTTTGGCGCATCGCGCGACTGCGCAGACTCCATTCTGGTGCGTGTACATCGCGGAACCGGGGCCGGTATTATCGCTAACGGGCATATTTTTCTTGGCAGCAACGGCAACGTGGGCGAGATTGGGCATATCCAGGTTGACCCACTCGGCGAGCGCTGCCACTGCGGGAATTTTGGCTGTCTGGAGACGATCGCGGCCAACAGCGCGATTGAAAACCGCGTGCGCCACCTGCTGACTCAGGGCTATCCAAGCAGCCTGACCCTCGACGATTGTCATATTCAGCCGATCTGCCGGGCCGCAAACCGCGGCGATGCGCTGGCCGCTGAAGTGATTGAGCACGTGGGCCGCCATCTCGGCAAGGCGATTGCGATTGCCATCAATCTGTTTAATCCACAGAAAATTGTGATTGCGGGTGAAATTACCGAAGCCGATAAAGTGCTGCTGCCCGCCATTGAAGGCTGCATTAATACTCAGGCGTTGAAAGCATTCCGAAAAAATCTGCCGGTGGTCCGTTCCGAAATTGATCACCGCTCGGCTATTGGCGCCTTTGCCCTGGCGAAACGCGCCATGCTGAATGGCATCCTGCTGCAACGTCTGCTGGAAGGTTAATAGAAAATGGATTCCGAACGAATGACTATAAAGAACGTCATCTGCGATATCGACGGCGTACTGATGCACGACAATACCGCCGTGCCGGGTGCGCGTGAATTTCTCCAGCGTATTATTGGCAACAATATGCCGCTGGTGGTGCTGACCAACTACCCTTCGCAAACGGCGATGGATCTGTCGAACCGCTTTGCCTCTGCCGGAATCGAACTGCCGGACAGCGTGTTCTACACCTCGGCCATGGCCACCGCTGATTTCCTTAAGCGCCAGGAAGGTAAAAAAGCCTATGTGGTCGGTGAAGGCGCACTTATCCACGAGCTGTATAAAGCCGGATTCACCATTACCGACATTAATCCTGACTTTGTTATCGTTGGCGAAACCCGGTCGTTTAACTGGGACATGATGCATAAAGCGGCCTTTTTCGTGGCGAACGGCGCGCGCTTTATTGCCACCAACCCGGACAGCCACGGCCACGGCTTCTCCCCGGCCTGCGGCGCACTGTGCGCGGGTATTGAAAAGATCTCCGGTCGCCAGCCATTTTACGTTGGTAAACCCAGCCCGTGGATTATGCGCGCCGCGCTGAATAAGATGCAGGCGCACTCGGAAGAGACGGTGATCGTTGGCGATAATCTGCGTACCGATATCCTCGCCGGTTTTCAGGCAGGGCTGGAAACGATTCTGGTACTTTCCGGCGTCTCAACGCTTAGCGATATCGACGCTATGCCGTTCCGTCCGACCTGGGTTTACCCCTCTGTGGCCGACATCGACATTATTTAGTTATCCCCTGCCCGGTTTACCGGGCTCTCCCCGCCCTACTGGATAGTTTTCATCCACTTTCCGACGTTTATTATCGATTCCACAATAAAAAAAGCCATAAACTGAAAATCCGTTAAGGATTGACGCACGTCAACAGTCTATTTTTCACCTATTACCTAAATTACTTGCATCACCTGCCGCGTTAGCGCATTTTCTTATACATCACGCGGCAACTGTCGCTTAAACCAATATCACCACCGCAAGGTAAGTCGTTAGGGAGCTGTTTATGTGTTCTATTTTTGGTGTACTCGATCTGAAAAGCGATCCGGTTGAACTGCGTAAGAAAGCGCTGGAGCTTTCCCGCCTGATGCGTCACCGTGGCCCGGACTGGTCCGGTGTCTATGCTGATGATAAAGCGATCCTCGTCCATGAGCGCCTGTCGATCGTTGACGTGAACAACGGCGCACAGCCGCTGTACAACGCAGCACATACCCATGTTCTTGCGGTAAACGGTGAAATCTACAACCATCAGGCGCTGCGTGCTGAGCTGAGCGATCGCTATGAGTTCCAGACCGAGTCTGACTGCGAAGTGATCCTCGCGCTGTATCAGGAGAAGGGCATCGACTTTCTCGACGACCTGGAAGGCATGTTCGCTTTCATTCTGTATGACAGCGTGAAAAACACCTGGCTGATCGGTCGTGACCATATCGGTATCATTCCGCTGTATATGGGCAATGATGAGCACGGCAACCTCTATGTTGCCTCAGAAATGAAAGCGCTGGTGCCGGTGTGCCGCAGCATTAAAGAGTTCCCGGCGGGCAGCTACCTGTCGAGCACCGACGGTGAAATCCGCCGCTACTGGCAGCGCGACTGGTTTGATTACGCTGCGGTCGAAAACAACGTCACGGACGCCGCGGCACTAAAAAGCGCGCTGGAAGAGTCAGTAAAAAGTCACCTGATGTCAGACGTACCTTATGGCGTGCTGCTGTCCGGCGGTCTGGACTCATCAATTATCTCGGCTGTTACCAAGCGTTTTGCTGCCAAGCGTATTGAAGACCAGGATAAGAGCGAGGCCTGGTGGCCACAGCTGCACTCCTTCGCGGTCGGTCTGGAAGGTTCACCCGACCTGAAAGCGGCAAAAGCGGTAGCGGAACATCTCGGCACCGTGCACCACGAAATTCATTTCACCGTGCAGGAAGGTCTGGATGCTATCCGCGATGTGATTTATCACATTGAAACCTATGATGTGACCACTATCCGCGCCTCCACGCCGATGTACCTGATGTCACGCAAGATTAAAGCAATGGGCATTAAGATGGTGCTGTCCGGTGAAGGTGCTGACGAAGTATTTGGTGGCTACCTCTACTTCCACAAAGCACCCAACGCCCAGGAATTCCACGAAGAGAACGTGCGTAAGCTGCACGCGCTGCATATGTTTGACTGTGCGCGCGCTAACAAGGCGATGTCTGCCTGGGGCGTTGAAGCCCGCGTCCCGTTCCTTGATAAGAAATTCCTTGATGTCGCGATGCGCATCAACCCGCAGGATAAAATGTGCGGCAGCAACGGCAAGATGGAAAAACACATCCTGCGCGAATGCTTCGAATCTTACCTGCCGGAGAGCGTGGCATGGCGCCAGAAAGAGCAGTTCTCTGACGGCGTTGGCTACAGCTGGATTGATACCCTGAAAGAAGTGGCAAAAGAGCAGGTCAGCGATCAGCAGCTGCAAACCGCGAACTTCCGCTTCCCGTACAACACGCCGAACTCGAAAGAGGCGTATTTGTACCGTGAAATCTTTGAAGAGCTGTTCCCGCTGGCCAGCGCGGCAGAGTGCGTGCCGGGTGGCCCGTCAGTGGCCTGTTCTTCCGCTAAAGCGATTGAATGGGACGAAGCGTTCAAAAACATGGACGATCCGTCTGGCCGTGCCGTAGGCGTGCACCAGTCCGCTTACTAATAAGTCATGGATTAAAAAGCTAAAACGGGCCGCTCAGGCCCGTTTTTATTTACCCGTTGCGTCTGTTAGCATCAGAATTCGTTGATTTTATCGGCATGATGGTTACAAGGCGTGCAAACAACACGCTTGTGATAAAAAACGGCAAAAAACTTGTTGACGCTTTTGGACCAACTCCGCATAATGCGCCCCGCAACGCCGCAGAAGGTTACGCGAAAAAAGATGGCTACTTAGCTCAGCTGGTTAGAGCACAGCACTCATAATGCTGGGGTCACAGGTTCGATTCCCGTAGTAGCCACCATCTTTTTTGCGCGGGAGTGGCGAAATTGGTAGACGCACCAGATTTAGGTTCTGGCGCCGCAAGGTGTGCGAGTTCAAGTCTCGCCTCCCGCACCATTTCCAAGCGCGGTTTGCACGGATGGGGTATCGCCAAGCGGTAAGGCACCGGTTTTTGATACCGGCATTCCCTGGTTCGAATCCAGGTACCCCAGCCATTTTTTTTGGTAGTATGTATTAGCAGTAAAGCAGTAAAATTAGGCTACTTAGCTCAGCTGGTTAGAGCACAGCACTCATAATGCTGGGGTCACAGGT
>NZ_JASCAQ010000069.1:0-48888 GCF_029967685.1 Erwinia sp. V90_4
GCTGACCCTCTTTTTCGGTCAGCCCGTTATTGCGAATCACCGCCACGGGTCGACCCGTACCTGTTGCTTTGCCGTTTGTATCACCAGATACGGGCGCGCAGCCATTCGTTGACCAGCATGGGCCAGCTGGCGAGCGGCAGGTCGGCGACGTTGCGGATGCCGAAGCCGTGGCCGCCTTTCTCATAGAAATGCAGCTCGCACGGCACCTTGTGCTCGCGCAGCGCGCTGAACATCACCATGCTGTTATTCACCGGCACCGACTCATCATCCACTGCGTGGATCAGCAGCGTTTGCGGCGTCCTGTCGCTGACCCGCGTCTCCATCGAGTATGCGTCAATCTCCTGCTGCCCCGGATTTTCCCCCAGCAGCTGCTGGCGTGAGCCGCGGTGCGCCAGGCCATCGCGCATGCTGATCACCGGATAGATCAGTACCAGCGCATCCGGGCGCGGCGAGCGCGCATCGGCGGCATCCTGCACCGGGTAGAGCTTCTCGTTAAAGCGCGTCCCCGCGCTGGCGGCAACGTGGCCCCCGGCGGAGAAGCCCATCATCACGATCCGCTCGCCGTTGCGCCCGCGTAGCGCGCGCTCACGCAGCACGCGCACGGCGCGCTGGGCATCGGCCAGCGGCGCATCGGCACCTTCATGGTGGCCGTCCGCGGGCAGGCGATAGGTCATCACTGCCAGCGTGTAGCCCATCGCATTAAAGAACATCGCCAGCGCGCTGCCCTCCTTGTCGATCATAATGCGCTCATAGCCACCGCCGGGCGCCACCAGCAGGGTTACACCGTTCGACTGCTCGGGATACCAGATTGCCAGCTCCGGGCAGCGCACGCCGCTGGCGGCGCGATCAAATGGTTCATACTGTGTGGCCAGATCGATAATTTTTGGCTCCGCCCGTGAGTCGCTGGCCCCCGGCGCATCGCCGTTGGGCCAGAGATTAAATATTTCAGCTTTCATGGGCGCTCCTGATTATTGTTATCATTTAAATAAGAGTGTAGATGCCGTAATAGAAATAAACGGGATATCCGTCACGGCCTAATTAGCAGAAGCATTGCCGATTGCAGTCGCTGTCGTCCACTATTTCGCGCACGTTTCAGGCAGTTTCAGAATATGCTCAATTTTCAGGGCTGCAGGCGCTCAGGCAGCAGCGCGCCTGGGTTCAGCGCGCGCTTACATTAGTTTTTTTGCAAGATTTCTCTAAACTCAAACTGTTTATTTAGCCATAAATAAACGTTGTAAATAATAGGCGTTGAAGAGGAGTTTGTGAGGAGTATTAATTTGAGTTAATCAGCGTAAATAAGTCAGGCGGCAGAGTGTGCCGCCTGGCAATATTATTCCGGCATCGCCGCGCGCGGAATGATGGCGCCGCGATGCTGGATCACGGTGCTGGCGGTCAGGTGACCGCGTTTGGCCGCATCGGCAGCGCTGCCTCCGGTCAGCCGCAGCGCCAGATAGCCGGCGCTGAAGGAGTCACCGGCGGCCGTGGTATCCACCACCGCCTGCGGCGGCAGGTGCACCGCCGGCACCTCCAGCAGCGGCTCATCACCCACGGCCACCAGGCAGGCATCGGCTCCACGTTTGATCACCACTTCGCTCACGCCGGCCTGCTGCGTGCGTGCAATCACGGCGGATGCTGGCGCATCGCCCCACAGCAGGGTTTCATCATCCAGCGTCAGGAAGGCAATATCGGTAACGGTCAGCATCGCCCGGTAGGCGGCCTGCGCCTCTTCCCGGCTCGGCCACAGGCGCGGACGATAGTTATTGTCGAAGATGATTTTGCCGCCGTTGGCGCGGCAATCGGCGAGCAGCGCGAACAGTTTTTCGCGCGCTGACGGGCTGAGGATAGCCAGGCTAATGCCGCTGAGGTAGAGGTAGTCGTAATGCGCCAGCTGCTGGCAGATGGCGTCTGCCCGTTCGCCGTCCAGCCAGTAGCGGGCGGCGGCGTCATTGCGCCAGTAGTAAAAGGTGCGCTCGCCGCGGGCATCGGTTTCAATCACGTACAGGCCCGGTAGCTTGTTGTCCATCTGCTGGATAAGCCCGGTGTGCAGCGCTTCCGCCTGCCAGGCGGCGATCATCTCGCGGCTGAAGCTGTCGGTGCCGAGTGCGGTGACGTAATCCACCCGCAGCGCCTGCCGGGCCACCTGGCGGGCAACATACACCGCCGTATTAAGCGTATCCCCGCCAAAACCCCGGCTCATCTCGCGGCCCTGCTGGGAGAGTTCAATCATACATTCGCCGATCACGGCCAGTTTCTGCTGCGTCATAGTCTTCGCCCGATAAAAAATCTGCTCACAGTCTCGCCGGGCGCGGAGCAACAGTCAATGATTTAAAACGTCGTTTTATTTTTATTGTGATGGCGGTTTAGCCGTGACCAACTGCTGATAAAACGCCCCAAAAGGCACCTGTTTTGGCGATTGAAGCGGCAGAATATCGGTGACACTTAACGCAGAGGCGTGACCGTAATGCCGATAAAGTTCTCAGGGCCGTGGCCGATACTTGCAACACGGGATGCCATATGAAGGCGGTCTCACAGATAAAGGGTCACAATAATGGTGCTGAATAGCCTCAGTCACCGGCTACCAAACGCAATTGTTGTTCAAGAGCAGCTTAAAGAACCGGGGTACTGGCAGCAGTGTCAGCGTTCCTATAACTTCCAACCGATTTACCGGGTTGACGGCAGCCTGATGGCAATTGAGTTGCTCACTGCGGTGTTTCACCCCACCGCGCCGAGCCAGAGAGTGTCGCCGGAGCTTTACTTTGCCACGCTGGAAATCAGCCAGCGCCTGCAAATCGTCGCCGAGCAGCTCGACCTGCTGGCGCAATGGGAAGATAAGTTTGTCAGCGCCAGGATTGTGGCCTCGGTCAATATCGACGGCCCGACGCTGCTGGAGATCCAGCACAACCGCACGATTCGCCAGCTGATTGCGCGCTGTCCGTGGGTGCGCTTTGAGCTGGTCGAGCACCACGTGCTGCCGCAGGATGCGATCTTCGCGCAGATGCCGGAGCTTGGCCCGCTGTGGCTGGACGATTTCGGCTGCGGCATGGCGAACTTCTCGGCGCTGACCGAGCTGAAGTACGACTACATCAAGCTGGCTCGCGAGCTGTTTATCCTGCTGCGCGCGAGCGAAGAGGGGCGCAACCTGTTCGGCATGCTGCTGGCGCTGATCAATCGCTACTGCAAAGGGGTGATTGTTGAAGGGGTGGAGACCGAAGAGGAGTGGGAGCAGGTGCGTAACTCCCCGGCCAGCGCCGCACAAGGCTATTTCTTCGCCCGCCCGCTGCCGTTTGACCAGCTGGAGAGCCTGCCGCTAAACCTTGTCTGATGCCTTCTGCCGTCGTCTGGACTATCTTTACAGCAGACGGAAGCCGACAAGGAGACGACGAATGTCGCGTACGGGGAAAATAATTAGCTGGATAGCCGGGATTTTGTTGTTGCTGGTGGTGGTGATTGTGGTGGTGATAGCCACCTTTGACTGGAATCGCCTTAAGCCGACCATCAACCAGAAAGTGTCGGCGGAGATCAACCGCCCATTCGCCATTCGCGGCGACCTTGGCGTGGCGTGGGAGCGTAACCGCAGCGAGCCGGGCTGGCGCTCCTGGGTGCCGTGGCCGCACATTCATGCTCAGGATATTATGCTGGGCAACCCGCCGGAAATCCCCGATGTGACGATGGTGCATCTGCAGCGCGTGGATGCCACTATCTCCCCGCTGGCCCTGCTCGGCAAGCAGGTTTACCTGCCGTGGATCAAGCTGCAGCAGCCGGTAGCGAAGCTGGTGCAGACCGCCGATAAGAAAAACAACTGGACCTTTAACCTCGCTGGCAGTGACCAGAAGCAGGATGATGCCGCGCCGTCAGCGTGGTCCTACCGCCTCGATAATATCGCGTTTGACCAGGGGCAGATTGGCTATCGCGATGCGATCAACAAAGCTGATGTGCAGGTGACGGTGGACCCGCTGGGCAAACCGGTGCCGTATGCGCAGCTGGCAGGCGGCGATGATAAGCAGCAGGGCGCCGCCGATTTCGTCTTTGGCTGGCACGCCAGCGGCACCTATAACAACGAGAAGCTGAATGGAGACGGCAAGATTGGCGGCATGCTGTCGCTGCGCAGCCAGACCACGCCGTTCCCGATCCAGGCCGACCTGCGTAACGGCACGACCCGCGTGCGCGTCGCGGGCACCATTCAGGATCCGATGAATCTCGGCGGCGTGGATATCCGCCTGCGCTTCTCCGGCGATACGCTGGCCAACCTGTATGGGCTGACCGGCATTCTGCTGCCCGATACGCCACCGTATGAGACCGACGGCCATCTGACGGCGCGCTTCCAGCAGAAGGGCGGCCCGGTGTTCCGCTATCAGAACTTTAACGGTCATATCGGCGACAGCGATATTCACGGCTCGCTCACTTACACCCAGGGCAAACCGCGCCCGAAACTGGCAGGGGCGCTGGAATCCCGCCAGCTGCGCATGGCTGACCTTGGTCCGCTGATTGGCGTCAAATCAGGCAAGGGCAGCGAGAAAACCGAGCAGGCCAAGGCGAAGCGCGGCGAGGCTACCAGCCAGCCTGCCGACCGCGTACTGCCGCACGACAAGTTTGATACCAAAAGCTGGGACGTGATGGATGCCGACGTGAAGTTCAGCGGCAAGCGCATAGAACACAGCAGTTCGCTGCCGATCAGCGATCTTTCTACTCATCTCACCCTGAAAAACGGCGACCTGCTGCTCGACCCGCTGCGCTTCGGCATGGCGGGCGGTAATCTCAATGCCACGCTGCATCTGGAAGGGGATAAATCGCCGATGCGCGGGCGCATCGATCTGCACGCGCGCAATCTGAAGCTGCGCCAGCTGTTCCCGGACGTCGAGGCGATGCAGAGCGCCCTCGGCCAGATGAACGGTGACGCTACGCTGAGCGGGCGGGGTAACTCGGTGGCCGACCTGCTGGCAACCAGCAACGGCGAGCTCAAGCTGCTGATGAACGATGGCCTGATCAGCCGCAGCCTGATGGAGATTGTCGGCCTGAACGTCGGGAACTACGTGGTCGGCAAGCTGTTTGGCGACGATGAGGTGAAAATCAACTGCGCCGCCGCTAACCTGCAGGTGAACAACGGCCTGGCGTCCTCACGGCTGTTTATCTTTGATACCGAAAACGCGATTATCAATATTACCGGTACCACTAACTTCGCCAACGAGCGGCTGGATCTGTCGATCAACCCGGACAGCAAGGGCATCAGGATTATTACCCTGCGCTCGCCGCTGTACGTGCGCGGCACCTTTAAAAATCCGGATGCCGGGGTAAAAGCTGGCCCGCTGATCGCCCGTGGTGCCGCCGCTGTGGCGCTGGGTGCCGTGGTGGCGCCGGCCGCCGCGCTGCTGGCGCTGATCTCACCGAGCGATAACGATGATAATCAGTGCACGCGCGTGCTGCAGCAGATGAAAGGGAAATAACCCGGGAAGCGGGCTGACCGCAAAAGAGGGTCAGCCCCGACAGCAGTCTGATAATTTTGTACGGGTCGACCATTTTTTCCGGTCGACCCGTGCGTGGGGCAGGATCAATCAAACAGCGATTCGTGGCGCGTCTCTTTACACAGGATCAGCGCAATCAGCGTCAGGCAGGCCATGGCGGCCAGGTAAATGCCGACGTAGAACAGGCCGTAAGTGTGCGCCAGCCAGGTGGCAATATAAGGCGCGACTGACGCCCCGAGAATCGACGACAGATTGTAAGAGAACGACGCCCCGGTATATCGCACTTCGGTCGGGAACAGCTCCGGCAGCAGCGCGCCCATCGGGCCGAAGGTCAGCCCCATAATGCTCAGCCCGCACAGCAGGAAGGCCATAATCAGCGCCTGGTTACCAGAACCCAGCATCGACGGGAAGATCAGCGAAAAGGCGATAATCAGCAGCGTAATCACGATCATGGTTTTGCGACGGCCAAAGCGGTCCGCCAGCATCCCGGCAATCGGCACCATCACGCCAAAGCCAATTACCGCCACCATCAGCATCCACAGGAAGGAATTCCGTGGGATCCCCAGCCCGTTCGGCGCTGGCGTGGTGCCGTAGGTCATTGAGTACACTGTCATAATGTAGAACAGCGTATAGGTTGCCAGCATGATAAACGTGCCGATCACCGTGGTGCCCAGATGTTTGGTCAGCAGGGTGCCGATCGGGACTTTTACCTGCTTCTTCTCTTTCTGCGCTTTGGCAAATACCGGCGACTCATGCAGCGAGACGCGCACATACAGGCCAATCAGCACCAGTACCGCAGAAAGGATAAACGGCACGCGCCAGCCCCAGGTCATAAACTGCTCGTCGGTCAGCAGCCAGGAGAGCAGCAGGAAAGTACCGTTGGCGAAGAAGAAGCCAATCGGTGCACCGAGCTGGGGGAACGAGCCATACAGCGCACGCTTTTTCGCCGGGGCATTTTCCGTCGCCAGCAGCGCCGCGCCGCCCCATTCACCACCAAGTCCGAGACCCTGACCAAAGCGCGCCAGCGCCAGCAGCAGCGGGGCAAAGACGCCAATCGTCTCGTAGCCCGGCAGCAGGCCGATCACCACGGTGGAGATACCCATGGTCAGCAGGGATGCGACCAGCGTCACTTTGCGCCCGACGCGGTCACCAAAGTGGCCAAACAGCGCCGAGCCAATCGGGCGGGCAACAAAGGCAATAGCAAAGGTGGCCAGCGACTGTAGCGTCGCCACGGTGGCATCGCCCTGTGGGAAGAAGATATGCGGGAAGACGATCACTGCCGCAGTGGCATAAATATAGAAATCGAAGAATTCGATAGCCGTACCGACCAGCGACGCAATCACTACTTTTCCGCGTGAGTTTACGGGCGTGGCGTCGGGATCGGTGGCGATAGCGGGTGCGATTGAGGCTGGCATAATTGTTTCTTATAAGTAGAAGTGAACACAGAATCTTACGCACAGCATAAGGTGCATTCAATGGTGAAAAAACCCCGCCGCGCCGGGCCTGGCGGGCAAAAAGTGGATAATTTTCAATACGCGATAATTGCACGTAGATGGCAGGGTGAAATCGACTATTTCTGGCGGGAATCACTGCAAAAAGGCTAAATAAAAGTTAGCCCCCAGCGATAAATGCTGTCTTTTGCGCGAATTATCGCCAGAGGTCGCGATTTTCAACTGGTTTTCAGGCTGAGTTTTCCCATATTCCGCTATTTCGCCATTTTATTATCAGGATGTAGCCTGATATGACGGGATGTTTCGCCAGGCCGCCCGGGAAGATTCATCGCTCGTTGATAAAAGGTTTAGACAGGAAACAGTTATCAAGGTTTACAACTTTGCTTGTGCGGTTTAGAATTCGCCCACTTTCTTCTCAGGAGCACACAATTGGACAGTCACCCTGTAACTGACACGTTATAAAGGCAGGCCTACTCCTATTGTGCGCCTGCCGTTTACCGGCGGGCCATGTTCCACCTCTCCCCAGAGCTGTTGCATCCCGTAATCTGATACTGAATATCGTCCAGGCTTACTGCCGGACAGGGATTGCTTATGCGCCGTTTACTGATTACGCCACAACGTCATCATCTGTTTCCTCCCGGTTTCACGCGCTGATTAGCCCGTAACCGGTGCGCCTGCGCGCACCTCAACTCCCGTCGTGAGACGATAATGAGGACGAGAAAATGACATGGACCCCTTTTATCCTGCATCTGGCCCTGGCGGTAACGCTGGGCGCGATTATCGGTGCTGAACGCCAGTGGCGTCAGCGCATGGCCGGCCTGCGCACCAATGCGCTGGTGGCGACCGGTGCAGCAATTTTTATTCTGAGTTCAATCAGCACTTCCCCGGACAGCCCGGGGCGTATTGCCGCCCAGATTGTCTCCGGCATCGGCTTTCTTGGTGCCGGGGTGATTATGCGCCAGGGCGTGAATATCTCCGGCCTTAATACCGCCGCCACGCTGTGGTGCTCCGCTGCGGTCGGCGTACTGTGCGGGCTCGGTCAGTTCACCAACGCGGTGGCCGCCACGCTGGTGCTGCTGTGCGCCAATATCCTGCTGCGCGAGGCGGCCCAGCGCATCAATAAGCAGCCGCGCGCGGTGGATAACGAAACCGAACAGCGCTACCGCATTCAGATTGTCTGCGGCAGCGAAGATGAAATTATGGTGCGCACGCTGATCCTCCAGGCACTGAACGGCATGGCGCTGCGCCTGCAGTCGCTGTACAGCGCAGATATTGCCCGGCCCGGGCACCTGGAAGTGAGCGCCGAAGTGATGGCATTCCCCGCCGCACAGCGGGAAATCGAAAATATCGTCTGCCGCATCAGCCTGGAAAAGAGCGTCAGTGCGGTGCACTGGCAAATCGCCCCGGCCATCACGGCTTAACTAAAGGAGCATCACGATGAAAGAACCTCCATCCCGAGAAAGGCGGCGGTGGCAACTGAGGAGGCATAACGGCAACTAAGGCTCGTTCCCTCCCACCTGTCAGCTCCGCCCCCTCTGAATAATGAAAAAATCCTCGTTCGCAGGAGCGGTTTCCTGCGCGTAAAAAACACCTCATTCAAGGGAGCTGGCCTATGAAAATGCATAAAGCCAACCTGAAAATGGCGCGTGACCTGGCTATTGCCAGCGCGGCCACCCAGAGCCTGGATAACACCCTGGCTCGTCTTAATACCCAGCGTCAGGGACTGACCCAGGAAGATGCAGAAGCCCGTCTGCAACATTATGGCCCGAACCAGGTTGCCAGCGATAAGGCCCCGGCGGCACTGGTGCAGCTGCTGCAGGCGTTTAACAACCCATTTATCTGGGTTCTGATGGTGCTGGCTGCCATCAGCTTCTTTACCGACTACCTGCTACCCGCGCGTAGAGGGGAAGAGACTGACCTGACCGGCGTGATCATCATGCTGATCATGGTCAGCCTGAGCGGGCTGCTGCGTTTCTGGCAGGAGTACCGCACCAACAAAGCGGCGGAAGCGCTGAAATCGCTGGTCAGCACCACCGCCACGGTGCTGCGCCGCAGCCACGCCGACAGCGAAGCGGTCAGCATGGAAGTGCCGCTGCAGCAGGTAGTACCGGGCGATATCGTGATGCTCTCCGCCGGGGATATGATCCCCGCTGATGTGCGGCTGCTGGCCTCCCGCGATCTGTTCGTCAGCCAGGCGGCGCTGAGCGGCGAAGCCCTGCCGATTGAAAAGTACGACACCCACAGCCAGTCGCTGGCGGCCAATCAGGCGGCAGAGATTGACGAGCAGGAGCTGCTGAGCCAGCCGGGGATCTGCCTGATGGGCACCAACGTCGCCAGCGGCAGCGCCACGGCGGTGGTGGTTGCGACCGGCAGCCAGACCTGGTTTGGTTCGCTGGCGAAGTCATTAGTAGGTGAGCGCCCACAAACCTCCTTCGACAGAGGCGTCAACAGTGTCAGCTGGCTGCTGATCCGCTTTATGCTGGTAATGGTGCCAATTGTTCTGCTGATCAACGGCTACACCAAAGGCGACTGGAGCGATGCGCTGCTGTTTGCACTGGCGGTGGCGGTCGGCCTGACGCCGGAAATGCTGCCGATGATCGTCAGTTCAAACCTGGCGAAGGGGGCGATTGCGCTGTCAAAACGCAAAGTGGTGGTTAAGCGACTGAATGCTATCCAGAACTTTGGGGCGATGGACGTGCTATGCAGCGATAAAACTGGCACCCTGACTCAGGACCGGATTATTCTGGCTCAGCACCTTAACCTGCAGGGGCAGCGCGATGAGCGCGTGCTGCAACAGGCGTGGCTTAACAGCCGCCATCAGACCGGTGTTAAAAATCTGATGGATAAGGCGATTCTCGGCTTCAGCCAGGGAAATCAGTCGGTTAGCGGGCTGTGGCGCTATCGCAAAATCGACGAGCTGCCGTTTGATTTCGAACGCCGCCGCCTGTCGGTGCTGGTGGCCGACGAGCAAAAGCAGCTGCTGATCTGCAAAGGTGCAGTGGATGAGATGCTGGCAGTCTCCTCTTTCTGGCTGGATGCGGGGGAAGTACGTCCGCTGGATGATGCCGCGCGTCTTAAGGTGCAGCTGCTGGCGGAAGAGTATAACCAGCAGGGCTTCCGCGTGCTGCTGGTCGCGTCGCGCAATGTAAGTGAGCATGCACTAACTCAGCCGCTGTGCGCGGCCGATGAACGTGATCTGGTCATCACTGGCCTGCTGACGTTCCTCGACCCGCCGAAAGAGAGTGCGGCCGCGGCGATTGCTGCGCTGCATGAAAATGGCGTCACGGTGAAGATTCTGACCGGAGATAACGCGATTATCACCAGTAAGATCTGCCGGGAAGTCGGGCTGGAGCCGGGCGACCCGCTGTGCGGCAGTGAAATCTCACGCATCAGCGATGCCGAGCTGGCGCGGCTGGTGGAGCAGAGAACGCTGTTCTGCCGCCTCAGCCCGCAGCAGAAAACCCGCGTTCTGCAGGCTTTGCAGAGCAATGGCCACACCGTCGGCTTCCTCGGTGACGGCATCAACGATGCGCCCGCGCTGCGTGCGGCGGACATCGGGATCTCCGTTGACAGCGCCACCGATATCGCCAAAGAGTCAGCGGATATCATCCTGCTGGAAAAAAGCCTGATGGTGCTGGAACAGGGGGTGATTAAGGGGCGCGAGACCTTCGGTAATATCATCAAGTACCTGAACATGACCGCCAGCTCTAACTTCGGCAACGTGTTCTCGGTGCTGGTTGCCAGCGCGTTTATTCCGTTCCTGCCGATGCTGGCAATCCATCTGCTGCTGCAGAACCTGATGTACGACCTGTCACAGCTGGCGCTGCCGTGGGACAAAATGGACAAAGAGTTCCTGCGCAAGCCGCGTAAGTGGGATGCGAAGAACATCGGGCGCTTTATGCTGTGGATGGGACCGACGTCGTCGATCTTCGATATCTCGACTTTCTGCCTGATGTGGTATGTGTTTGCGGCAAACAGCGTTGAAATGCAGGCGCTGTTCCAGTCCGGCTGGTTTGTTGAAGGGCTGCTGTCGCAGACGCTGGTGGTGCATATGTTGCGCACCCAGAAGATCCCGTTTATCCAGAGCCGCGCTGCGCTGCCGGTGATGCTGGCCACCGGGCTGGTGATGATTCTCGGCATCATGATCCCGTTCTCACCGCTGGGTCACGCCGTTGGGCTGGTGCCATTACCGTGGAACTACTTCCCATGGCTGCTGGCCACGCTGCTCGGCTACTGCCTGCTGACGCAGGGCATGAAGCGCCTGTATATCCGCCGTTTCGGCCAGTGGTTCTGAGGGGGAAACAGTGGTGAAAAAAGACAATGCAGTCACCGCTATCGTGCTGTTTTTTGTCGGCCTGCTGATTTTTTCCAGCGGGTTGGCGATGATTTTTAGCGGCTGAGTCGCCCGAGCGGGCGGACCGAAAATAAGGTCCGCCCCTACAGCAATCCAGTGAACCTAAGCGTAGGGGTCGGGCATGCCCGACCCTTGACGTTAAGGGCGGATAAACCGCAGATAAATAAAACGAATCACATAATACTCCAGCGCGCCCAGCAGTAAAAACCACAGGCAGTACACCAGCGTATACAGCTGGCTGATATCCGCCAGATGGAACATCTCCACCAGTTTACGCGTCAGCGTCAGGCCAAATGCCGGTGCAGGCAGCAGCAACGCCGAAAGAAAGCCGAGCATCAGCGTACTCATCGGCATCAAAAAGGTTAAAAATGGATTTTTCATCACGGTTCCGTGTCAGCGAGTTGCGGCTATTTTCAGCCATCGATGCCCGCGGTTCAACCTTTAAACGGCCAGCGCCAGCGGCAGCTGTTCGCGCATCCAGCTGACAAAGCTGCTGCGCTTCTCTGACGGGCTGAGATCCTGGCGCCACAGCAGATGGATCGGGCGGCTGCTCTGCTGCCACTCGCGCAGCAGCGGCACCAGCCGGCCCGCTGCAATATCTTCCGCCAGCAGAATATGCGGCTGCAGAATCAATCCGGCCCCGGCCAGCGCTGCCTGGCGCAGCGCCTGGCCATCGTTACAGATAAAGCTGCCGTCGGTCGGCCACTGCACCTCACCCAGCCGCCAGGCATTGCCCTTATTCCACGCCATATTGCACAGGCAGCGGTGCTGATAAAGCGCCTCTGGCGTTTGCGGCGTACCGTGCTGCGCCAGATATTCCGGCGCGGCGCACACCACCATCTGATAATCCCCGAGCTTCTGGGCAACCAGCGGTTCGGCATTTTTCAGGCTGCCCACGCGCAGGGCGAAATCAAACCCTTCGGCGATCAGATCGACGAAGTTGTCGTTGAGATCCAGCTCGATCTTCACCTGCGGGTAACGCGCCTGGTAGCGGGCGACCACTGCAGCCACCGCACTGGCCCCAAGGTTGAGCGGCGCGCTGATGCGCAGCAGCCCGGACGGCGTGCGCTTCATATTCTCCACGCTCTCTTCCGCCACTCGCAGCTGCAGCAGCGCCTGTTTGCACTGCCGGTAGTAGCTCTCGCCCGCTTCCGTCAGGTTCTGGCGCCGGGTATTGCGCTGCAGCAGGCGGGTATCGAGCGCGCTCTCCAGCTGGCGCACATGCTTGCCGACCATCACGGCGGTGATATCCAGCCGCCGCGCTGCCTCGCTGAAGTTGCCGCTGTCGACCGCGCAGATAAAGGCTTCAATACTGCGTAATTTATCCATGATTACAAACCCTGGGTTAGGAGTTCCCGAAAGTATCGCGCATTTATCCCGGCTCTGCACTGCGCGACAATCCCTCAACCGCACCTATGAGGAGAGAACAGATGAAAATTTTAGTGATTGGCGCATCCGGTACCGTCGGCCAGAGCATCGTGAACGAACTGAGCCGTGACCATCAGGTGATCCGCGTGGGAAAAACCCAGGGCGATTTCCAGGTCGACCTGACCCGTGAAGAGAGTGTGAAAGCGCTGTTTGCCAGGACGGGGAAGGTCGATGCGGTGATTTCCGCCACCGGCGGCGTGCACTTCGGTCCGCTGGGCGAAATGACCAGCGCGCAGTTCGACAGCGGGCTGCAGGATAAGCTGATGGGCCAGGTGCGCCTGGTGCTGATCGGCAAAGCGTTCGTTAACCCGGGCGGCTCCTTTACCCTGACCAGCGGCATCCTGGCGCAGCAGCCGATCCGTACCGGCGTCAATGCCACCGCGGTCAATGCGGCGCTGGAAGGCTTCGTGCTGGCAGCGGCCAATGAGCTAAACGGCCTGCGCATCAACGCCGTCAGCCCGACGGTATTAACCGAATCGCTGGAGAGCTACGGTCCGTTCTTCCCCGGATTTGAAAGTGCCCCGGCCAGCCGCGTGGCGTTAGCCTATCGCCGCAGCGTCGATGGCAATGAGACGGGGCGCGTTTACCGCGTCTGGTAATGCCCGTCAACCTTGACGCTGTCTCTGCGTTGGCTGCATGCACTTACCCGAATCACTTACTTAGGTAAGCTCATCGGGATGGGTTATTTGCCGCCTTGATTCAGCGCCAACTCTTTAGGCCATAGATTTGAGGGGATACTGGCGTCTTAAACGGGCGAAATATCCCCCAACGCCTTCAGGGGTGTATATCCCTACTCTTTTTGTAAGACGGTAATTCTTTTACAGTTTCCGCTTTAAAATCCCTGTCTAAAATAGCCGCTGTTAAAAAGTATAGCCGAGGCTATACTCAAATCCCTGATTTTACTGTCTTTTTTTCTGACCATTTGCGTGCTAGGATGCGTTTCACTTGAGCTGGCTTGTGGTTATTTTTCCGACATAAGCTGATGTTTTAACGATTTGGAACGCACCCGTCGCTTCAGACCGGGATAAATACAATGAACCTATACGCCACCCTGATTCTCGCTTTCGGCATGTCGATGGACGCTTTCGCAGCGGCAATTGGCAAAGGTGCCAGCCTGCATCGTCCGACCCTGAAAGAAGCACTGCGCACCGGTCTGATTTTCGGCGTGATTGAAGCGCTGACGCCGCTGATTGGCTGGGCTATTGGCCTTGCCGCCAGTCAATACGTGATGGCGTGGGATCACTGGGTCGCATTCGGCCTGCTGTTTATTTTAGGCAGCCGTATGATCGTTGAAGGCTTGCGTAAAAAAGAACAGGAGCCGGAAGAAGCGCCAACCCGTCACGGTTTCTGGCTGCTGGTCTGTACCGCAGTCGCCACCAGTCTTGATGCGATGGCGGTGGGCGTTGGCCTGGCGTTCCTGCAGGTCAATATCGTCACTACCGCGCTGGCGATTGGCGCCTCGACCATGATTATGGCGACCGCGGGTATCCTTCTCGGCCGCTTCCTTGGCCCGGTGATGGGCAAATGGGCAGAAATTTTCGGCGGCGTGGTGCTGATCGGTATCGGTTCGAGTATTCTGGTTGAACACCTTGGGCTGATGAGTTAATCCTCCGCCCTTTCAGCGCGCAGCGGAGCGGATATGGCGTTATCGGTCGTTAACTGGAACAGCCACAATCAGATTGAGTGCGCGCACCTCACCGCCCGCAATGCGGCTTTCCCGCTGCACACGCACGAAGAGTATGTAATCAGTGCCAATCTCAGCGGCGTTGAACAGCTCAGCCTGCATCAGCAAACCCTGTCGGTCCACGCCGGGGAAATCACCCTCTACAACCCCGAAACTTTACAGGCCTCGCAGTTTGGCGATCGTCCGGTCGAGTTTTTCAGCGTGCACCTGCCGCAGCAGGTGTTTGCCGATCTCGCCGATCGTGCGCCGCCGATCCTGCGGGAAGGGGTGCTGCGCGATCCCCAGCTGTTTGCCGCAATCTGTGGCTTTGCGCAGTCGCCGCAGGAGCAGGAGGTGCAGCAGCAAAACCTGCTGTGGCTGACCAGCCAGCTGCTGAAATATAGCCGGGATGAAGCGCTGTCATCGGCCCCGGAGTCGCTGGGCCAGGCGCTGGAGTGTATGCGCGATAACCTGACCAGCAAACTGACGCTGGACCAGCTGGCCGCCGCTGCCGGGCTGAGCAAATTCCACTTCGTGCGTCAGTTTCGTCAGCAGATGGGCATTGCGCCGTTGCAGTACCATATGCAGCTGCGCTTGCTGGCGGCGCGCAATCTGCTGCGCCATCAGCACGGCACGCTGGAGGTGGCGCACCGGCTGGGCTTCTACGATCAGAGCCACTTTATTAACAGCTTCCGTAAAATGATGGGCATCACGCCGCATCAATACCTGCGCCTTATCCGCCGATAAACTCGTGATAGCCGGAAACAATCACATATCCCGCGAAGTAGCAGAAGATCGCTGCCGAAGCGATATACGACCAGCGCAGCATTTTCGCCCCGAGCATGCGCCCGCCAATGCTGCCGACCGCGCACAGCATCACTGACCAGCTGACGCCCGCCAGAAAGAAGCCGCCTAAAAACCAGCCGGAATCCGCCGTGCTGCCGCTGCCCATGCGCGAAATCAGCGCGCCGCCCACGGCGGCAAACCACAGGATCGCCGTTGGTGATGACATCGCCAGGAAGATGCCGCGCAAAAAGTTCTGGCGGATGCTCAGCGCTTCGCCAATATCACCGACGCTAAGTGACGTAGCAGGCTTGAGCGCGCTCTGCACCATCTTCCAGGCAAACCACAGCAGGATCAGCGAACCGCCAATCCACAGCACCCAGCGCACCGGGGTGAACTGCAACAGCACCGCCATTCCGGCCATTGCGAGGATCGCGTAGATCAGATCGCCAATGCAGGTGCCGATCCCCAGCCACAGGCCGTGAAAAAAACCGCGCTGCATCGCCAGTGTGATCATCGCGATATTGGCGATGCCAATGTCGAGGCAGAGAGAAAGACTGAGTAAAAAACCGTTAGAGAAGGGCATTGGCGTCCGATCCAGCATGAAAAAGAGGCAGATTATCACCCGCGCTGAGAGGGAAATATTGGAAAATATTGCGCAGGCGGGCAGTAAACTGCTCCGCTAATCACGCGGAGAAATCGCTAAGCGCAGCGGCTCGTTTAGGGAAGGTTTAACTTTTTCCTGACATACTAAAAGTCGAAAGTGTGATCTGCTTCAAAATTCATTGCCTGAAAAACGCGCTGGTTGTATAATTTTTTTGCGTAATTCAACAAAAGTTACAAGCGGACCCCATGAAAAAATTCTTTAAATACGTGTTTCGCATCTATGTCGATACCTTCAAACACGTACCGCCAGGCGCAGTACTCTGAGCCCGGCAGCAATCGAAAACCCTCGATAACTTCGGTCACGGATTGACCGGGGCTTATCACCTCCACCGCTTCCTCCGCGCACCACAAAAAATTCATCACGACTTCATGCTGAGAAAAGGTGACGTTCTGTCAGAGCGCTGTCACCGGATTTTACAGGTCGAGCGAAAAAAATGGTCGAACCTTGAGGTATCCCCAGAAATCACTTTCATCGCTAAACGTCCGCTAACCGGTCTGAGCGCAGCCTGAGCACGCCGGAACGGCAAAAGACGCTCCCTGCGGGCCTCGGCACGCGGCATCCCTGCCGCGTGACGTCCGGCTTACCTCAGGCCGTGCTCATCCCCCACTCGCATCATGCTCGCTGTGGCTTTCAAACCGCAACGCTGCCGCTTTCGGTGCAAGGAGGTATTCATGCCGGTGCAGAGAGCAGCCCTCCCCCCTGAAACCGGGCTCCTGTCATCCCGCAACAATACTCAAATCAATTTTTGTGGGGATACCTCAGTGGTTGACCCCTACGGCTGGGCTGCTCTATCGTTGTAGGGGCGGACCCTCTTTTCCGGTCTGCCTGGTTTGCACTAAACTTAGGGGATAATTTTCCGCGCACGTTTAATTGATTCACCCTTTTCATTAATATATCGCGATGGCCAAATTTCTTTAGCCTCCACTCCGATCGCTCTGGCGATGATCTCCTCACCTTTAATCCAGGGGCGTGACAGCGCATTGGCTAACGTTGCAGAACAGAGACCATTTTCTCTGGACAATGCAGCGAGCGAATGATGTTTTTTTCTGACGGCAGCCATGATATCTGCCCTGTGCCAGTCTTTTTTTCTGATCACTTTATATCCTGGGTAATGTATTATTTATAAATAATTTTTACATAATACAAAGTTGGATAAGACAAACCTATAGGAAGGATATGGGTTTCAGGGAAGCAATACACCTATACTAAGGTCTAGTTTACTGATAGACCTAAGTGCGAGGTTGGGGCTATGTTGTAATTTTAGACATTCCAGGGGGTAATTATTATGTTTAATTCAATCCCTAAACGTATGGCGTGTTTAGCATTGAGCACTCCTAGTTTCTTCACAACTTTACTCATATGAAGTTTTACAGTGCAAACTTTAATATCAAGAATCAGTGCTATATCCTGATAGGTTTTACCTATGCTAGACCAGTAGAGAATATCGTTCTCTCTTTGAGATAGCATGGTTTTTTGAGAAGTATTAATACAATTGATTTCTAAGCTCTCTCTATATAAAGACAATATCTTATCATGTGAATTTAAAATAACCATCTGAATCTTATCTTTGTTCTCTTCAATAATAGCTTCTAAGTCATAACTCTCGTCTTTTTTTATAAGCAAGGATAGCAGAGCTAAGTTATCATATGAGTCATGTAATACAAAAGTAAATCCATGTTGAATGTTGAATTTTTTGGATGAATTAAAAATAATGCCTGATTTAATATTTAGGTTCTCATCCCATGAGAATGGTGTAATTCTATTTAAAGATGAAAGAACAATAGGGTCAATATGATGAAATTTGTTTTTTTTATATAACTCAATCCATTCAAGAGGGTAATTTGAAATTATCTTTATTTTACTGGGGTCTTTTTTGTTAATTGCCAGGTAGGAATAGGTAAAATCATAAAATCTGTTTAACTTACGTTGGATAAAGCTTTTGACAATATCATCAATTTGCTGGTTATCTTTATATATCATGGTTTTCAGCGTCCTTGTCTTTAGCGTTTTAAAGAAATTGGCACCTGGATTGTTGAATGATAAAGCCGACATCAGATCCGCTGATGGCGCAATGGGTTATGACATAAACAGCATGCGTGATTTTTGCGAAAAGGGTGAAATGGGAGAGAAAACAAAGGAAGTGCGATAAAGGTCTAAATTATCTTAATGGATCATGATTATGGCTGCGTGCGAGCTGTAGGGGCGGACCCTCTTTTCCGGTCCGCCCGTTTCTTACGCTGGATAACTTATTCGTAATCCACCCACGTTGCCCCGGCATCCGCCGACGCGACGCAGCGTTCAACCCACTGCACGCCCGCGACGCCGGCATGCACATCCGGATACCAGAAATCGGCCAGCAGCTGCGCGTCACCGCGATCGGTGGCATCCATCGCTACGGCAAAACGGCGATAGAGATTTGACCAGGCTTCGAACAGCCCTTCGGGGTGGCCGCCGCCAATGCGGTCCTCTTCCAGCGCGCGCGGGGCGAGGTAGCCCATGCCGCGCTCCAGAATGCGTAGCGGTTCGCCCTGAATCTCATAGCGCAGCTGGTTGGGCTGCTCGTCCCACCACTCCAGGCTGGCCCTGGATCCGATCACGCGGATCTTCTGCCCGTGCATCGATCCACAGTTCACCGCCGAGCACCACAGCGATCCCACCGCGCCGTTATCGTACTCCATCAGCACAAAGGCGTTATCTTCCAGCGGCGCCCGGCTTTTAACAAAGCTCTGGCGCGAACACATCAGGCGCTTGATTTTCAGCTCCGGCAGCAGGGTCTCCGCCAGGAACAGCGGGTGTGTCGCCAGGTCGCCCAGCACGTAGCTTGGCCCGACAAATTTCGGGTCCACGCGCCAGCGGGTGCTGGGGTTATCCAGCTCCACCGCCTCGTGGTGGAAGCCGTGCGAGAACGACATATTGACGATGCGGATATCGCCCAGCAGCCCTTCAGCTATCATGCTGCGCGCCTGCTGGATCAGCTGATGACCGGCGTAGCCGTAGGTGACGCCGATAATTTTCTTCTGCCGCTGACTCAGTTCGGCCAGCTGCTTCGCTTCCGCCGTGGTGAAACACAGCGGCTTCTCGCACACCACGTGCAGTCCGGCTTCCAGCGCCGCCTTACAGATAGCAAAATGGGTGTTGTTCGGCGTAGCGATAGAGACCGCCTCAATGCCGTCAGCGCGCTTTGCTTCCTGCTGGAACAGCGTCTGATAGTCCGGGTAGCAGCGCTCACCGTCAACGCCCAGGCTCTCGCCAAAGGCCCGGCCGCGTGCTGCATCAATATCAAACGCGCCCGCAATCAGGGTAAACGTGCCGTCGCGCAGCGCAGCGGAACGGTGGATATAGCCAATCTGGCTGGTGCCGCCGCCGCCGACCATGCCCCAGCGCAGGGAGCGGTTGAGAGGTTTAATGCCGTTAATCATATGTAATTCCTCAATTAAAACCCGACGGTGTGCAGGTAGCGCAGGCTTTCGCTAACGTCGTGCAGGCTGCCATCGGCACTGCGCGGGTCGCGCTCCTGCTCGATGGTGATCCAGCCCTGATAGTTGCGCTCCGCGAGGAAGGCACGCAGCGCCGGATAGTCAATCGCCCCCTGACCAAGCGGGCACATCACCCCTTCGGCGCAGGCGGTGAAAAAGTCCAGCTCGCGGGCGATCGCATCGCGGAACACCGCGTCGTTGATGTCTTTGAAATGCAGGTAGTCGATGCGGTCAAAATAGTGCGCCAGCGCCGGGACCGGGTCCATACCCGCGTAGTAGAGGTGCCCGGTGTCGAGGCACAGGCCCGCCACGCTGTGCGGAATATCCCGCACCAGCCTTTCCAGTTCGTCGGAAAACTCGATGCAGCCCCCGGCATGCGGGTGGATCACCGGGCGCACGCCGTACCCTTGAGCGATGCGGGCGATTTCGGTGATGTGGCGCATCATGCGCTGCCAGTCGCTGTCGGACAGGCGTTCTGCCTTGTCGTACTGACCGGCAAGGCGGGCGCGGTCGGCGTTACCGAAGTCGATAATTACCAGATAAGGAGCCGGAAGATTATCGCCGTGCGTTTTGCTGGCGGTCGGCACGTTGGCCAGGTTGCCGCACAGAGCGTGGGTCAGTTCGACCATGGCCGGGAAGTTAGCTTCACTCACCAGGTCGTCGAAAATCGTGCCCGCCACAATCGTCAGACCGTACTGATTCAGCTCCTGCGTCAGCCGTGCCGGGTCGGTAGGCAGATAGCCCCAGGGGCCAAGTTCAATGGCCGGATAGCCCGCCTGCGCCGCTTCTTTCAGCACTTTCTCATACGGCGGCAGATGCGGGTTTTTCGGGTCGTCCACGCCCCAGCTGCAGGGGGCGTTAGCAATATGGATCGTCATCACGGGCTCCTTTGTTAATGAATGAGTCGCTGATCTGCATTGATGTTGGTACGACAGGCATGCTTTTGCGCCCACAGCGGCCGGCCAGTTTGTCCGCCGTGTAGCCGATAATGACGTTGGAGACGGCCCAACCGGGGAGAGCCGGTCGTGCTGGCGCATGGATTTGATGACGCAGGAAATGAGGGCACGGGAGACTCCAGCAACGTTATTTGCAGGAAGTATTAAATGAATATTCCATTACCACCAATGATGGAATGTTTATTTTTTGATGGCGATCTCACTATATTTGATAGTTTTAAATGATAAAATTCTATCATTTTAGCCATTTCAGGACGTTATCCGGCGGTCAGCGCGTAGGGTGCAGGGCTCAGTAGTTCTCTTTGGTAATCAGTTCAAAGCCGCTGGTCAACGTGATAAAGCTGCCCGACTCCTGGCGGTGTGCCAGCTGCATCGCCTCAATCACCCGTGCGGCCAGCTCATCAAGCCGGTGGGCGATCATGATATCCAGCGTACCGTCGATCAGCGCCAGCTGCGCATCCTGCAACGGACCATGGCAGATCAGCGTGATCTCCTGCCGCCTGCTGCTGTCGCGCAGGGCATTGACCACCCCTTCGACACCGCCACAGGGCGCATAGATCACTGACAGTTCAGGATGATTGCGGATCAGTTCCGCCGTGACCTGGTAGCCCTGCTCGACGTTTTCAAAACTTTTTACCGGCTCGAGCACCCTGTGCCCGGTAGCAAATTCACGCAGATAGGAGCGGAAGCTGATCTCACAGGTCTCCTGACAGAGGAAGCGGTTATCGCCGACGATCACCCCCACTTTACCCGGCGGCCCGCTCAGGCGCTGGACGGCCCAGGCGGCGGTTCTTCCCGCCTTGCGGTTATCCAGCCCGATGTAACCCGCATGGCCGCATGGCGAAAGGTCCGACAGGATGGTGAAGACCTTCACCCCTTTCTTCACCGCCTGCTCCACTGCCCGGCGTATCAGCGCGTTATCCAGCGCGATTAACGCCAGCATATTGACCCTATTACTTAACTGCTCAATCGCGGCGGCGGTCTGTTCAATGGCATGAATACCGTGAAAGGCGAATTCAATCCCGGTGCCCTCCTGCAGGTAAGGCGCGGCTTGCTTCTCCAGCGCGCGGGAGAAGGTGTCGTAAAAGGAGTAGTCGCGCGACAGCAGGATCACCCCAATGCGCAGCGTACCGCTACGGCGGAGCGGGGTATCTTGCGGCAAAAACTCGGGGTCGAAGCGGTAACCGAGGCGCGTCGCAGCCTGCACCACCCGTTTTTCCGTATCGGGCCTGACCGGCGCGCGACGGTTCAGCACCCGGTCAACGGTGGCAACCCCCACTCCGGCCTCGTGGGCAATGTCTGTCAGCGTGGTTTTTTTCATCGGCTACGGCTCCCTGATAAGCGTAATGAGAAAAAACTATCACGGCCCGCCAGCCGCTCGCGCGAATTAATTTGCGGGATATGATGCGAGTCAGATTATTTTTTTTATTATATGAGTCTTAAAGTCTGAACGTTTCATTTTGCTGTGAGGAGAAGGTGCGGAAAGCACAAATTTTATGCTATCTTGTGCAAACATACCGCCCGGTATCTTTTGTAAAGAGAATGTTGATGAAATCACACCAACCCGGCAGCTCAGCTGGCGAAACGCCCACCTGTCAGCGCGGCTGGCATCGTAAAAAGCAGCCAGAGCAGGTGCGTGCCGCGCTTATTCAGTGTGCGGCCGAGCTGGCCGCCCGCCAGGGTCTGACCGGCGTGACCGTTCAGGCCGTCTCTGACGCCGCTGGCGTGACAAAAGGCGGATTTTTTCACCATTTTCCCCACAAGCAGGCGCTGCTGGATGCGGTGTTTGATGCCTTTATGGCCGAGCGCGAGCAGGAGATAGATGCGCTGATAGCTGCCGACCCCCATCCTGGCGGCCGCTTTACGCGGGCGTATATCACCACGGCGTTTGAGGAGATGTCCCAGCGCGGAGAGAATATTCACATTCCCCTCTCACTGTCGATGATGGCATCCCCCGCCCTGTGCCAGCGCTGGAATGAGTGGCTGGCGGGGCGTCTGCAGCAGCACCAGCTGACCGACAGTCATCCGCTGCATGAGGTGGCGCGGCTGGCGACGGACGGCGCCTGGCTGTCCGGCTCGCTGGAAGTGCACAGCGCCGTGCGCGATGCGCAGATCCTGAAAAACCATTTACTGGCCCTGACCCGAGAGAGTGAACCATTGTGAAATCGACCTTCAAACAGGAAGTTGTTCATCAACTGCTGCACTGGCTGGAAGGGAATATCCATACGCCGCTGACGATAAATGATTTTGTGGAAAAGTCGGGCTACTCGAAATGGCATTTGCAGCGCATTTTTAAAGAAGTGACCGGGCAGAAGCTGGCGTCCTACTGTCGTCAGCGGCGGCTGACCTCCAGCGCCTTTATGCTGCGGCTGTTTGACCGGCAGATCGATTCAGTGGGCAGCGAACACGGCTTCTCCAGCCACAATGTCTATCACAAAACCTTTAAGCGCCACTTCAACGTCACGCCCGCGCAGTATCGCGATGCGCTGCACTGGCCGTGCAAGGGGCTGTGCCCGCCAATCAACCTTAGCGCGCAATCCATACCGCAGGGAGAGCAGGTGGAGCTGGATGGATTGCAGCTGACGGGCGCGCTAAACGAGTATGCCTTTACGCTGGCGACCATCGGTGACTTTGGCTGGTCAGCGCGTGAGCGGTTCTGGCAGGCGCGGCTGGCGGGCAGGGCCGCAAACCCCGGCACGCTGTACGGCATGATTAACGTGGTTAAGGGCGGCCCGCGCGAAGAGGATTGTGGCACCTTGCAGTATCTGACCTGCCTGGAGGATGACGCGCCCTCAGCGGCCGCTCCGCTTATGCTTGAGATCGTCAGGCAGCCTTACCTGCACTTCACCTTTGGCGGCGATGTGCGTCACTACGCGGATTTTATTAAGCTGATTTATGAACATGCCCTGCCGACCGCCGGTGCGGTGCGCCGTGACGGCTACGACATTGAACGCATTGATGCGCAAAGTTTTGCCGCTGCGGCGGGCAAGCAGGCCCACATTGATTATTTTGTGCCGGTGATGGTGTGAGGTGAAGTGGGGAAAGCAGGGGGGAAAACGGGCATGCCCGCCCCCTGGGATCCAGAGTTCGGGCATTGCCGGTGGTGCAGAATTACTTAATCAGTTCAGCGGTCATGTAAACACCGTTGTTAGAGTTAGCACCGGTGATTTTGTATGAAGAAGCACCAGCCTGCTCTGCCTGTGCGGCAATTTTTGCTTCAGCGCTGTCCAGCGTTGAACCGGTAGCACTCACGCTCTGCGCGAAGCTGGCGAAAGAGACGGTAGAGAGTACGATAACAGCAGCAAAAGTTTTGATAGATTTCATCGGATAATTCCTTCATTAAGTTTGATTGGCTGGGGCAGTGTGCCCCGTTGAAAACAATGTTACGCCTGCTGAAGGAAATCTGATAGCGGAGGGTTTTGCAGAAGTTGTTCAAAATTATTGTTCAACAATTGACGCTGTTTTACGCTTAAAAAGCTGGCCTGACACACTAGACAGTTTGTGACATTTGGCCAGCCCAATCGGAACCTGAATTAACGCCGCAGCGTAGTGAGGAAATGTGCTTTCACTTTCTCTGCTGCTACCGTCAGGCACAGCTTCTGGCGCGGGCAGCCAGCAAAGGGATCGTCCATGGACGCCGGGCTTTGCAGCTGGCGCAGCGTCTGGCCCCGGGAAACGCGGTCGGTGACCACGCGCACCGGGGATTCGGTCACGCCAAACCACTCCGGGTGATTAAGGTAAGCGATGGTCAGGGTATCGTGCAGCGCCATGCCCGCGATGCCCTCTTTTTGCAGGGCGTACTCCATATAGCCCTGCGAGATTGCGCTGAGTACCGGATGATTGAGGGAGCGGATCTCATCGCTGCTGAGCTGCACCTCCAGCGTCACATCCAGCGGCAGCATCACTACCGGAATACCGCTGCACAGCACCTGATCGGCGGCGTGCGGGTCCTTCCAGATATTAAATTCCGCAAACGGCGTGACGTTGCCGGCGTGGCCGTGGCTGCCAAACGCGCCACCCATCATCACCAGCTGTTTAATCTGCGGGATAATATCCGGTGCCTGGTTAATCGCCGTGGCGATATTAGTCAGCGGACCGATGGCGACAATCGTCAGCGCGTCAGGATGCGCGCGCACGCTGCGGATAATAAATTCAATGGCATTTTCCGCCGCTCCGCTCCACGGGTTATCAAACACCCCGCCGAGGCCGTCGTTACCGTGTACGGCCCAGGCTGGCTCGGTGGGTTGATGCGCCAGCGGGCGCGAGCAGCCGCGATAGATTGGCACGTCGAGGTTGATTTTCTGGCTGAACAGCCGGGCATTGCTGACCGCCTGCGCGACGGGAACATTGCCAAAAACGGTGGTAATGCCGAGGATATCGACGCTTTGCGCCGCATACGCCAGCGCAAAGGCGTCATCGACGCCAATATCGGTATCAAAGATCACTTTTTCCATCAGAAGCTCCTTATCCGTTGAGCGCGCATCCCTGCCTGAACATCAGCGGGTCAGCAGATTATGCAGCGCCTGGAGATCGTTTTTCACCCATTCCATTTCCTGGGCAAACTTTTCGTCCGACAGCAGCGGCTGGCGGAACAGGGTAATCAGTACCTGCGCCCCTTCTTCATTGGCGACGATACGCATCGGCACAAAAATTTCCTTGCTGTAACCGCTGTCGATGTAGTGGTCCATGATGCAAAACGGGTTGTGATCGGTGAAGCGCACCTTGACCGGGCCCTGTGGTCCACGGCCTTTCCAGACGCTGCCTTCCTGCTCCAGCGGACCCTGGCTAAGGCCGGATGCCCACTTCGGGAAGAACTCGGGTTTCCAGATCGTTTCATAGAGATCGACCCAGTTACGATGAATGGCAAGGCTAAGGGTGTGTGAGGACAGCATTAAAAACCTCCGGTCGATGATGATTAGCGGATTTAAACACCGGGGGCGGCGGATGAGAACCCCTGCAGCGCCTGTTATCTTGATACCACGACGCAGCTCGCAAATAAATGTCTACCCGTCATTCTTCCTGTACCTCGAATTATTTAGGGTATAAGCGATTTCAATGACCGATAACGGCTTGTTTCGACCGGCGGGTCCGCCTATAAATGATGCTTAACTATACGGGCAGGAGAGCAGGGTGAAGCAACTGGATATTGGGCGACTCTTACTGCTGGCGGCCATTTGGGGCGCCAGCTTTTTATTTATGCGTGTGGCCACGCCGGTTTTCGGCTCGCTGAATACCGCATTTCTGCGCGTGCTGTTCGGCTGCCTTGGCCTGCTGGCCCTGCTGCTGGTACTGCGCGTCAGGATAAATTTTAGCGGTAAAGCGCTGCCGGCGATGCTGCTGGGAGTGATCAATTCAGCGGTGCCCTTTGTCATGTACTGCCTGGCGGCCAAGTGGCTGCCGGCGGGTTACTCGGCGATCCTGAATGCCACCACGCCACTGATGGGCGTGCTGATTGGTGGGCTGCTGTTCTCTGAAACTTTCACCGTGCGCAAAGTGCTGGGCGTGTTTATCGGGCTGTTGGGGATTGTGCTGCTGACGACCACCGGCAGCCTGGCGCTGTCGCATCTGGTGCTCATGGGCATTGCCGCCTGCCTGGTGGCTACCGCCTGCTATGCGATGGCCGGGTTTCTGACGAAAAAGTGGATTGGCGACCGCGGCGGAATGGATGCCAAACTGGTGGCGCTCGGCAGCCAGATCGGTGCAACGCTGTTTATGCTGCCGGTGTTTATCGGCTCGGTGGCGACCCAGCCGCCAGTGCAGTGGAACCACCCTGGCGTCTGGCTGTGCGTGCTGGCGCTCGGTCTGGTGTGTACCGCCTGGGCTTATATTCTGTTCTTCCGCCTGATTGCCGATATTGGCCCGCTGCGCACCCTGACGGTCACCTTCCTGATCCCGCCGTTTGGCGTACTGTGGGGCTATCTTTTCCTCGGTGAAACCCTCTCGGAAGGCTTTATCGCCGGGGCGCTGGTGATTATCGTCGCGGTGTGGCTGGTGACCGGCGGTGCAAAACCCAAGGCGCAGGTCACCGCATTTACTGAAGGGCTAAAGCGGGAGTGAAAGGGTATGTTGACTGAGTTTCTCAGTCACAGGGGAGTAAAAGCTGGTCTCTCGGCGGCGACTCCCGGCCTGCCCAGGAGGGGAAAATGGCAAATAGCGTTAATGACCTGCGATCCGCGCTGGCGCTGCTGGCGCAGACGCCGGGTGAGCTGGTCAGCACCGATACTGAAGTGAACCCGCACGCCGAGCTTTCCGGCGTCTATCGCTATGTCGGGGCAGGCGGCACCACGCTGCGCCCTACGCGCGCGGGGCCGGCAATGTTATTTAACAAAGTCAGAGGTTTTGACGATTTTCGCGTCGTCACCGGAGTGCTGGCATCACGCCGCCGCGTCGGGCAACTGCTCGGCTGCGAGCCTGCGCGGCTCGGGCATTTATTGATTAATTCGGTGAACAACCCGATCCCGCCAGTGCTGACCAAAGCCACCGACATCCCCTGCCAGCAGGTGATACATCTCGCCAGCGATAAGGGTTTTGATATCCGCACGCTGCTGCCTGCGCCCACTAATACTGAAGAGGACGCCGGCCCCTACTTTACCATGGGGTTGTGCTACGCCAGCGACCCGCAAACCGGCGAATCGGACATCACCATTCACCGCCTGTGTATACAGGGGCGCGATGAACTGTCGATCTATTTTGTTCCCGGCCGTCATATTGATGCGTTTCGCCAGAAGGCCGAAGCCGCCGGGAAAGCCCTGCCGATCACCATCAGCATCGGCGTCGATCCGGCGATTTATATCGGTGCCTGCTTCGAACCGCCAACCACACCGCTCGGCTTCGACGAGTTATGCGTGGCCGGCGCGCTGCGCGGGCAAGCGGTTGAGCTGGCGCAGGCGGTGTCGGTGGATGCGCGGGCGATTGCCCATGCTGAGGTGGTGATTGAGGGCGAGCTGCTCCCCACTGTGCGCGTGCGCGAGGACCAGAACACGAATACGGGTAAGGCGATGCCGGAGTTTCCGGGCTATACCGGCGCGGCCAACGCCTCCCTGCCGCTGATCAAGGTGAAAGCGGTTACCCATCGCCGCCACCCCATCCTGCAGCACACCCTCGGTTGCAGCGAAGAGCATGTCAATATGGCGGGTATCCCAACCGAGGCGAGCATACTCGGCATGGTGGAGCGGGCGATGCCGGGGCGTTTGCTGAACGTGTTTGCCCACTCATCCGGCGGCGGGAAATTCCTCGCGGTGATGCAGTTTAAAAAAGCCGGACCGATGGATGAGGGGCGACAGCGGCAGGCGGCGCTGCTGGCATTCTCCGCCTTCCCCGAGCTGAAGCACGTGATGATGGTGGATGAGGACGTGGATATTTTCGACAGCAACGACGTGCTATGGGCGATGCAGACCCGCTATCAGGGCGATGTCGATACCCTGTTTATCCCCGGCGTGCGCTGCCACCCGCTGGACCCGTCGCAGGTGCCGGAATTCAGCCCGTCGATCGGCGCGAAGGGTATTTCCTGCAAAACCATTTTCGACTGTACCGTGCCCTATGCGCTGAAAGATCGCTTCCAGCGCTGCCAGTTTCAGGAAGTCGACGTTAAGCGGTTTCTGCCAGATTTTGAATAAGCCGCAGGTCGGGCATGCCCGCCCCCCTGGCTGGCTTGTCCAACGGCCAGCATCGCCAGCCGTTTCGTCTCATCATCAATGCGGAAAGGGAGGGTGCGCATGTGTCAAATCCTGGTGGTGTCGTTGGTGTTGTCATTGCGCCTGAACTCCCTGTTGCAGTCAGATTAAAATTCGTACTGATCCTGCGCATTTTTATACTTTTTTTACACCTCTCCCCCCTATTTTTACATCAACTTTGCACGCCGCTCGCAACAATAGCTGCAACCTGAAACGCCTCTGGAGGTGTGTTGTGAGCGTTGCCGTAATAAGCGGAATTGTGCTGGTCTTTATGCTGTTGGCGTACCTGGTGTATGCCCTGATCAATGCGGAGGCGTTCTGATGGCTGCCCCTGCATTCTTACTGATTGCCAGCTATCTGGCGCTGCTGATGCTGCTGGCCCGCCCGCTGGGCAAAGGGCTGGCGCGGCTGGTGGAGGATCGCCCGTTAGCGGGCCTTGGCGCGTTTGAACGTGTGCTATGGCGCGTCAGCGGGGTGCGCCCGGCGGGCATGAACTGGCAGCGCTACCTTGTGGCTATCCTGCTGTTTAACGCCTGCGGCCTGCTGCTGCTGTTTATCCTGCTGATGAACCAGGCGTCGCTGCCGCTTAACCCGCAGCAGCTGCCCAACCTCAGCTGGCATCTGGCGCTGAATACCGCCGTTAGCTTTGTCACGAATACCAACTGGCAGGCTTACGCCGGGGAGAGCACCCTGAGCTATTTCAGCCAGATGGTTGGACTGACGGTGCAGAACTTCCTCTCTGCCGCCACCGGGATCGCCGTGGCCTTTGCGCTGATGCGCGGCTTCGTTAACCGTGCAGTGGGCGACCTCGGTAACGCCTGGCGCGATATCACGCGCATCACGCTCTACGTGCTGCTGCCGCTGTCGCTGCTGATGGCGCTGTTCCTCGTCAGCCAGGGCGTGCTGCAAAACACCGACGGCTACCTGAGCCTGACCACGCTGGAAGGGGTCAAGCAGACGCTGCCGATGGGGCCGGTGGCCTCGCAGGAAGCGATCAAGATGATCGGTACCAACGGCGGCGGTTTCTTTAACGCCAACTCCGCGCACCCGTTTGAAAACCCGACCGTGTATAGCAACTTTGTGCAGATGCTGGCGATCTTCCTGATCCCGGCCGCGCTGTGCTTTGCCTTTGGCGACGTGCTGCGCGATCGCCGTCAGGGGCACACGCTGCTGTGGGCAATGTCGCTGATGTTCCTGGGGGCGGTGGTGGTGGTGATGTGGGCCGAGCTAAATGGCAACCCGCATTTCCTCACGCTTGGCGCCGATAGCGCCATCAATATGGAAGGTAAAGAGACGCGCTTCGGCATTCTCAACTCCAGCCTGTTTGCAGTGATCACCACCGCGGCCTCGTGCGGGGCGGTGAACGCCATGCATGACTCGTTTACCGCGCTTGGCGGCATGGTACCGATGTGGCTGATGCAGATTGGTGAGGTGGTATTCGGCGGCGTCGGGGCCGGGCTGTACGGCATGCTGCTGTTTGTGCTGCTGGCGGTGTTTATCGCCGGGCTGATGATCGGTCGCTCACCGGAGTACCTCGGGAAAAAAATCGACGTCTGGGAGATGAAAATGACCGCCCTGGCGATCCTCGTCACGCCTTGCCTGGTGCTGCTCGGCACCGCGCTGGCAATGATGACCGAGGCCGGGCGCAGCGGCATGGCGAACCCAGGCACCCACGGCTTCTCCGAGGTGCTGTACGCGGTGTCGTCAGCGGCGAACAACAACGGCAGCGCCTTTGCGGGCCTGAGTGCCAACACCCCGTTCTGGAACCTGCTGCTGGCGTTCTGCATGCTGGTTGGCCGCTTCGGCATCATCATTCCGGTGCTGGCGATTGCGGGTTCCCTCGCGCTGAAAAAGGTTCAGCCCGCAGGTCAGGGCACGCTGCCAACGCACGGCGTGCTGTTTATTGCCCTGCTGATTGGCACTGTGCTGTTGGTTGGTGCGCTGACCTTTATCCCGGCGCTGGCCTTAGGGCCGGTGGCGGAACACCTGAGTTAACGTGGGGGTCGGGCATGCCCGACCCGCTAGCGACCATTGGGCGAGGCATGCCGCGCCCCTGGTTATTGTCGTAAGGACGGAATGAGTCATGAGTCGTAATCAACAGGCACTGTTTGACGGCGCGCTGCTGCGCACTGCACTGGTCGATGCGCTGAAAAAGCTCGACCCGCGCACCCAGTGGCGCAACCCGGTGATGTTTGTGGTGTGGCTGGGCAGCGTGATGACCACGCTGCTGGCGATCGCCATTGCCAGCGGCAAAACCCCCGGCGAGACCGGTTTTACCAGCGCGATTGCCGTCTGGCTGTGGTTTACCGTGCTGTTTGCCAACTTCGCCGAAGCGCTGGCGGAAGGGCGCAGCAAGGCGCAGGCCAACAGCCTGAAGGGCGTGACCAAAACCATTATGGCCAAGAAGCTGGCGGAGGCGAAATATGGCGCCAGCCATCAGCCGGTGGCAGCGGAATCCCTGCGCAAAGGCGACTGGCTGCTGGTGGAAGCGGGCGATACTATCCCCTGCGACGGCGAAGTGCTGGAGGGGGGCGCATCGGTGGATGAGAGCGCCATCACCGGCGAATCTGCCCCGGTGATCCGCGAGTCCGGCGGCGACTTCTCTTCGGTGACCGGCGGCACGCGCGTGCTCTCCGACTGGCTGGTTATCCAGTGCAGCGCCAACCCGGGCGAAACCTTCCTCGACCGCATGATCGCGATGGTGGAAGGGGCTACGCGGCGCAAAACCCCCAACGAGATCGCGCTGACCATTCTGCTGGTGGCGCTGACTATCGTCTTCCTGCTGGCGACCGCCACGCTCTATCCGTTCTCCGCCTGGGGCGGCAGCGCGGTGAGCGTCACGGTACTGGTGGCGCTGCTGGTCTGCCTGATCCCCACCACCATCGGCGGGCTGCTGTCGGCGATTGGCGTGGCGGGCATGAGCCGCATGCTGGGGGCCAACGTGATTGCCACCAGTGGGCGCGCGGTGGAAGCGGCGGGCGATGTCGACGTGCTGATGCTGGACAAAACCGGCACCATCACCCTCGGCAACCGCCAGGCCACGCAGTTCCTGCCCGCGGCGGGAGTCAGTGAAGAACGGCTGGCCGATGCGGCACAGCTGGCCTCGCTGGCGGATGAAACCCCGGAAGGGCGCAGCATCGTGGTGCTGGCGAAGCAGAAATTTAACCTGCGCGAACGCGACCTCGCCAGCATGGACGCCACCTTTATTCCATTCTCGGCGCAGACGCGCATGAGCGGCGTCAACGTGCAGCAGCGGGCGATCCGCAAAGGGGCGGTGGACGCAGTGCGCCGCCATATTGACAGCAACGGCGGCCAGTTCCCGCCGGAAGTGAACGGCCTGGTGGAGCAGGTCGCGCGCGCGGGCGGTACGCCGCTGGTGGTGTGCGACGGGCCGACCGTGCTGGGCGTGGTCGAGCTGAAGGACATCGTGAAAGGCGGCATTAAAGAGCGCTTCGCCGAGCTGCGCAAAATGGGCATCAAAACCGTGATGATCACCGGGGACAACCCGCTGACCGCCGCCGCGATCGCCGCTGAAGCCGGGGTGGATGACTTCCTCTCGGAAGCGACCCCGGAAGCTAAGCTGGCGCTGATCCGCCAGTATCAGGCCGAAGGGCGTCTGGTCGCGATGACCGGCGATGGCACCAACGATGCCCCGGCGCTGGCGCAGGCCGACGTGGCGGTGGCGATGAACTCGGGTACCCAGGCGGCGAAAGAGGCGGGCAACATGGTCGATCTCGACTCTAACCCGACCAAGCTGCTGGAGGTGGTGCACATCGGCAAACAGATGCTGATGACGCGCGGCTCGCTGACCACCTTCAGTATCGCCAACGACGTGGCGAAATACTTTGCGATTATCCCGGCCGCCTTCGCCGCGACCTATCCGCAGCTGGACAGGCTGAACGTGATGCAGCTGCACTCGCCCAATTCAGCCATTCTCTCGGCGGTGATCTTTAACGCGCTGGTGATTGTGTTTCTCATCCCGCTGGCACTGAAGGGCGTGAGCTATCGCCCGCTGAGTGCCGCCGCGCTGCTGCGCCGCAACCTGTGGCTGTACGGCGTGGGCGGGCTGCTGGTGCCGTTTGTTGGCATCAAACTAATTGATATGCTGTTGACCGTCACCGGCCTGGCATAAGGAGAATAATGATGAGTCAGTTACGTCCCGCACTGTTTTTACTGATCCTGCTTACGCTGGTCACCGGGCTGCTCTATCCTCTGTTAACCACTGGCCTTGCGCAGTGGTGGTTTCCGCAGCAGGCTAACGGCTCGCTGCTGCGCGAACAGGGCACCGTTCGCGGCTCGGCGCTGATCGGCCAGAACTTTACCCGCGCCGACTATTTTCACGGGCGCCCTTCAGCGGCGGGTGATGCGCCGTATAATGCGCTGGCCTCTTCCGGCAGCAATCTGGCGGGCAGCAACCCGGCACTGGACCAGGCGGTGGCACAGCGGGTTATGGCACTGCGCACGGAAAATCCACAGGGCGGGCAACAGGTGCCGGTCGACCTGGTGACCGCCAGCGGCAGCGGGCTGGACCCGCAGATTTCGCCGCAGGCGGCGGCGTTTCAGGCGGCTCGCGTGGCCTCGGCGCGCCATCTGCCCATTGAGGAAGTGCAGCGCCTGATCGCCGATAACACCGTCACGCCGCGCCCGGCGTTTCTCGGCGAGCCGGGGGTCAATGTGCTGGCACTGAATATGGCGCTGGATGAATTACAGCGATAAATAACATCGGGTCGGACATGTCCGACCCCCTACGCCGATCTGGTGGGGTGAGGCATGCCTCGCCCGAGGTTTTATACCTTAAGGAAACCAATGAACGACGAACTCCAGCGGCCTGACCCGGATGCGCTGCTGCGCCAGACGGCTCACAGCGGGCGCGGCAAGCTGAAAATCTACTTTGGCGCCTGCGCCGGGGTGGGGAAAACCTTCGCGATGTTGCAGGAGGCACGGCGCCTGCGCGCGCAGGGGCTGGAGGTGCTGGTCGGCGTGGTGGAGACCCACAACCGCGCCGAAACGGCGGAGCTGCTCGACGGCCTGACGCTGCTGCCGCGCCGCGCCACCGGCCAGCATCGCCACCCGGAGTTCGACCTTGATACTGCCCTGGCCCGTCATCCGGCGGTGATCCTGATGGATGAGCTGGCGCACAGTAACGCCCGTGGCTCGCGCCATCCCAAACGCTGGCAGGATATTGAGGAGCTGCTGGATGCCGGCATCGACGTGATGACCACCGTCAACGTGCAGCATCTGGAAAGCCTTAACGACGTGGTCGGCGGCGTGACCGGCGTACGCGTGCGCGAAACCGTGCCGGATCCCTTTTTCGATGCCGCCGATGAAGTCGTGCTGGTGGACCTGCCGCCGGACGACCTGCGCCAGCGGCTGAAAGAGGGCAAGGTTTATATCGGCGAAGGGGCTGAACGCGCCATCGAAAACTTCTTCCGCAAGGGCAACCTGATCGCCCTGCGCGAACTGGCCCTGCGCCGTACTGCCGACCGCGTCGACGACCAGATGCGTGCCTGGCGTGACACCCAGGGGCGCGAGAAAGTGTGGCACACGCGCGATGCTATTCTGCTGTGCATCGGCGACAACAGCGGCAGCGAAAAGCTGGTGCGCAGCGCGGCGCGGCTGGCGGCGCGGCTCGATAGCGCCTGGCACGCGGTGTATGTCGAAACCCCGCGGCTGTATCGCCTGTCCGAAGCGCGGCGGCGCGGCATTCTGCGCACCCTGCAGCTGGCGGCCGATCTCGGCGCGGAGACGGCAACGCTTTCCGATCCGAGCGAAGCCAGTGCGGTGCTGCGCTATGCCCGCCAGCACAACCTCGGCAAAATCATTATTGGCCGCCGCCCGACCAGGCGCTGGTGGCGTGAGCGTTTTGCCGACCGGCTCGGTGAACTTGGGCCGGACCTCGATATTCTGATTGTCGCGCTGGATGACCCGCCGCCAGAAGCCGCCAGCCCGCTGGCCCCGCGCAGCAGTGAACACAAATGGCAGGCTCAGCTGCGCGGCTGTGCGGCGGCGCTGCTGCTGTGTACCCTGGTGACCGTGGCCGGGCGCTGGCTGCTGCCCGCCGTCGATTCAGTCAACCTGGTGATGGTCTATCTGCTGGCGGTAGTGATTGTCGCGCTACGCTACGGGCGCTGGCCGTCGGTGGTGGCCACGCTGCTGAATATCGTCGCCTTCGATCTGGTGTTTGTTGCGCCGACCGGCACCATGGCGGTCTCCGACGTGCAGTATCTGGTGACCTTCGGCGTGATGCTGGCGGTGGGGATGATCGTCGGTAATCTCACCGCCGGGGTGCGCTATCAGGCGCGGGTGGCGCGCTATCGCGAACAGCGGGCGCACCACCTGTATGAGATGGCGAAATCCCTGAGCCGGGCGCTGAGCCAGCGCGATATTGCCGCTACGCTCCAGCACAGCGTTGAAAGCACCCTGCAGGCCAGCTGCGAGCTCTATCTGCCGGATGAAAACGGCGAGCTGGTGGCCGTGGGTGAAACCCATCTCAGCGCGGTGCCGGACCGTGCCATTGCGCGCTGGAGCTTCGATAAGGGCCAGCCCGCGGGCGCGGGCACCGATACGCTGCCCGGCGTGCCGTGGCAGATGCTGCCGCTAAAAAGCGGTAGCGAGACGCTTGGGCTGCTGATCCTCGAACCGCGCAACCTGCGCCAGCTGATGATCCCTGAACAGCAGCGGCTGGTAGAGACCTTTACCGTGCTGATCGCCAACGCGCTGGAGCGCATGAACCTGAGCCAGCGCGAAGCGGTATCACGGCTGGCCGCCGAGCGCGAGCAGCTGCGTAACGCGCTGCTGTCGGCGCTCTCCCACGATCTGCGCACTCCGCTGACGGTGCTGTTCGGCCAGGCGGAAATCCTGACCCTCGATCTCGCCGCCGAGAATTCACCGTATGCTCCGCAGGCCAGCGCGATGCGCGAGCAGACGCTGAACACCGTGCGGCTGGTGAATAACCTGCTGGATATGGCGCGTCTGCAGTCCGGCGGCTTCAACCTGAAGCGCGAATGGATGGCGCTGGATGAGCTGATCGGCAGCACGCTGCGCCAGATGGCCCCGTCGCTGGCCGGGCGCGAGGTGCAGCTCGATCTGCCGGGCGAGCTGCTGCTGATTGACGTTGACGGCCCGCTGATGGAGCGGGTGCTGACCAATCTGCTGGAGAACGCCCTCAAGTACGCCGGGCAGGCCGAGATCGGTATCCGCGCCCGCGCCGCCGAACGGCAGCTCCAGCTGGAAGTGTGGGATCGCGGACCGGGCATTACGGGCGGGCAGGAGCAGCTGATTTTTGAGAAGTTTTCGCGCGGCAATAAAGAGTCGGCGGTGCCGGGCGTCGGGCTGGGGCTGGCAATCTGCCAGGCGATTGTCACCCTCCACGGCGGCGAGATTCACGTTGAGAACCACCCGCAGGGCGGTGCGCGTTTTATCATCCACCTGCCGCTGACGCCGCCGCCGGTGATTGCGGATTATGCCGAATAATGCAGCGTACACGCTGACTGAATAGTTAAAAAAAGTGAATGCTTATTAATTTTTGATGAAAACTATGTTTTTTCAACTTGTTGTTTTATTGGATGTTTATTGATTAGTGCGATTGAAATGGCAATGGAAGTGCCTTTTTTTAGTTAATAAATCTGCATGTTTTGGTTGTGCCTGCTTAACCAACATGTTTTACTATTTCTGAAATTTGCACAAAGTTATTAAATAAACGCATAAGCTAATTCAAGGAGTTGTAAAATCATGGAGCCGATTTTAATTTTTTCCTTCCTGCCAGATTATTAATAATTACTCGATTTAATCTTCCGCTGAAATTATCATTTAGTCAATCAAGGACGAGTCATGTCATTATCTTGTATCGACCATGCTGTATCTTCATATATTGAACCGCTGTTATCATCAATAGATGATAATTATAAAAATTCAGAGGGTAAATTAGTTGTTTATCTTGAGGCTGGGCATTTCAATACAGGATTCGGGGTGGACGATTTCTGTCTCAATTCATTAAAAGATGCAGTCCATATCGGTTCAATACTCATCAAGAAATACAATAAAAATATTAAATTAGTTTATGGCATTCTGGCAGATGATTTAGGCCTTTCGTGCGCAGACGAACAATGTACTATCACACCTGTTATCAGCCAGCAGAGTGTGGCCTCGCTGCCGGAAGAGCTGGAAGCTTTTATTGGGGCCAGTAAGTTAATAAAGCGCGATAAGCTTATGATTTTCTCGGAACGCACCAGTAAAAACCGTGCCATTGATACCATAAAAAAATCCATTAAAAATGGATGTGATGGATTAATGCTGACAGAAAATGGCAATTATGATGAGATTAAAGTACGTGCACCTGATGACAGCGAGTTCCTGCTTGCCAAAAGGCAAGGGAGTACCTTTATCGCTAAGTGCCCGGCAATTATCTCCCAGCATTACAAGGACGTGTTATTAAAATTAAGACAACGTTTTTTTGAATGCGATCATTTTCTCATTGTTGATTGGTCCGATCTCGCAGACAGAAATAAAATTTCACAAGGAAAGATTGCGCTGCAAGTTCTGCAGGGTGGATTAAGTAGGGAGAAAGTTACTGTTGATATCACAAATGTATTCTTTGGTGATGATGAGGGTGAAATCTGCCGTATCGATGGTCAAAAGGGTCCGCTGTTATGATTTACCTTGATAATAACGCGACAACAGCCCCGGCTGCGGCAGTCAGAGAGACGGTTTTTTATTGCATGGAGGAATATTATGCAAACTCCGCCTCTCTCAATCATTTTGAGGGCATCAAGGCCAATACTTACCTTGAAGAGTGTCGCGCAGTCGTTGCAAAGATGATTGAAGCCGCACCCGAAAACCTGTTCTTTAATTCCGGGGCGACCGAAGCCAACAATATGGTGATCAAATCCGTCGCTGACTCTTTTTCCCAGCGGGGGAAAGTACACATCATTACCAGCGCCATTGAGCATAAGTGCCTGCTTAAATCCTGCGAGTATCTGGAAAAGCGGGGGTGCGAAGTGACCTATTTACCCGTCGACTTCCAGGGCGTTATCAGGATTGATCGGCTAATTGCTGCCATCCGGCCAGAAACCCGTTTGATCAGTATCATGGCAGCAAACAATGAAACGGGTGCGTTGCAACCGCTGCGAGAGATTGGAGAGATTGCCAGACAGCACGGTATTTTGTTTCACACTGATGCTGCGCAGTTTGTTGGAAAACTGCCTTTTTCCGTACGAGAATATCAGCCTGATTTTGTCAGCTTCTCAGCACATAAGTTTTACGGACCCAAAGGGATCGGTGCACTCTATTGTTCAAAGCCTGAACTCCTCCTCGGTTCGCCACTCATTCATGGCGGCGGTCAAGAGTGGGGCGTGCGTAGCGGAACTGTTAATTTGCCGGGTGTGGCGGGAATGGCTAAAGCCGCAGAGTTATTTATCTCCAACCATGTTGCAGTCCTTGCCCGACACCGTAACATGAAGCAGAAAGCAATCGAGCAACTGCTGTCGCAATTTCCTGACGCCAGCATTAACGGTTGTCGCGACAAAAGCCTGCCCAATACGATTAATTTTTCCCTGCCCGGCATCAAAGCCAGCACCTTATTGAAAAAGCTTAAGATGAAGGTGGCATTAAGCAGTGCTTCTGCCTGCCATTCAGCAGAACAGAAATTCAGTCACGTTTTGAGCGCTATGGGATTAAGCGAAATGTCCCTGGAGTCTGCTATTCGCTTGAGCTTTAGCAACACGACAAATGCTGATGAGCTTGGCCACGCACTTGAGCTAATAACCAGTACTGCTCACCGCTTGAGGGGCACATCATGAACAGATTATCAATGCGCAAACGCTGGGTGGCTGAGCTGTTGTTGGTATGCGTAGCGGCTGGGTGGGGAATTGGTTTTCCGGTAATGAAGCAGGCCGTGGATATGCATCCGGTACTGATGGTGCTGGGATTACGTTTTCTGCTTTCTGCTCTGGTGATGTTGCCGTTGAGTGCCAGAAACCTGGTCGCCATTGGGCGCCGGACATTGGCTGCTGGCGTAGCGCTGGGCTTGCTGCTGGGTGCCGCTTTTGTCTTTCTGATCCTCGGATTGCAAATGACCACGGCATCGAATACCGGTTTTCTCGCCGGGCTGGCCGTCATTTGGGTGCTATTACTTTCCGGACCGCTGGCGGGAAAATTACCCTCTATCGACGCTATTCTGGCAACGCTGTTTGGCGTGGCAGGATTATTTTTGATGTCAGATATTCACGGCTGGCAGTTGCAGTGGGGAGATTCTCTGGTCGTGATTGGTTCGGTGTTTACCGCGTTGCATATCCTTGCACTGGATAAATTAAGTGCCCGACACGACAACACGGCACTCACTTTTTTACAAATAGCCACCATGGCGCTGGTCATTATGTTTATTCAGCATATCAGGGGCGGACAGTGGTTCCCGCAGGTGTGGGATAGCACGCTGGTGATTGCCCTGATAGTGACGGCTCTATTTTCTACCGTCATCGCTTTCTGGGTGCAGACACATTATCAACGCTATACCACGCCAACACGTGCCGTACTGATTTATAACCTCGAACCCGTCTTTTCGGCGCTTTTTGCCGTCTGGCTGCTGCGTGAGAACTTGTCTGGAAATGTGCTACTGGGTGGAGGACTTATCCTGCTGGGGATGTGCCTTCCAGGTCTGATCGCGATGGTAACAGGCCGCCATCGTAAGGGGCAGGAAACGCCATCAGCGTTATAAGGATGCCGGGGATGGGTAGGGGCGAGGCATGCCTCGCCCGATTTACGCTAACCGTGCCGCAATAAACGCCGCCGCTTTCTGCGCGCCCTGCGCGGAAATGGTGTGGCCGACGCCGGGTTCAAACTGGCTGTCGACCGCGACGCCATGAGCCCGCAGGCGCTGGGCGGCCGATTCGCTCTCCTGCACCGGGATCACCCCGTCGGCCATACCGTGGATCACCAGCACCGGCGTGCTCAGCGCGGGGCTAAACGGCTCAGGCGAGGAGAGGCGGCCAGAAAAGGCTACCAGCCCAGCGACCGGCCAGCGCCCGGAGACCAGCGCATCGAGCGCCATAATCGACCCCTGCGAGAAGCCAACCAGCACCACGTTATGCAGCCGATCGCCCATCTGATGCTGGTCGAGTATCGCCTGCAAAGTCTGGTCAAACGCTTCACGCGCGGCAGCGACCCGCGCCGGACGATTCTGCGGTGTAATGCCGTCGAGGCTGAACCACTGCCAGCCCGCACCGTGCGGAAAATGAAACGGCGCATTGGGGCTGGCGAAGCTGACGTCGGGCAAGGCTGCTGACCAGTGGTCGCCCAGGCCTGCCAGATCGTCGCCGCTGCTGCCAACGCCGTGGAGTAAAATGACTAATTTGTCGGCCATTTGCGGCCTCCTGTAAACGTTAAAAACCGTAAGCCTGCATATCCGGCCCGGCGGGAACAATACCGTTCGGGTTCAGGGCTTTAATCGAATAATAGCCGTGTTTGATATGGTCAATATTCACCGTGTCGCGCACGCCGGGCAGGGCCAGCATGCGCTGTAAATAGCCGTCCAGCGCCGGATAGCTGCGCAGCTGGCGCTGATTACACTTAAACAAACCGTGGTAGGCCACGTCAAAACGGATCAGCGTGACGAACAGGCGGATATCCGCTTCGGTCAGCGCGCTGCCGAGCAGATAAGGGCCGCCGTGCTGCAGGCGTGATTCGAGTTCGTCGAGCATGCCGAACACGTCGTGATACGCCTCAAGGTAACTCTCCTGAGTCGTCGCGAACCCGGCGCGATAAACTCCGTTGTTCAGGCGCGGGTAGATTTCGGCGTTCAGCAGGTCTATCTCGCTGCGCAGTGCAGCAGGATAAAGGTCAATACTGCCCGTTGCCAGCGCACCAAAGCCGCTGTTAAACATGCGCACGATATCTGCCGATTCATTGCTGACGATGGTGGCGGTTTTCTTGTCCCACAGCACCGGCACGGTGGCGCGCCCGGTAAAGCTGTCGTCGGCGCGGGTATAGAGCTGGTGCAGATAGTCGGCGTGATTTAGCGTGTCGCGATCGGCGCCGGGGAAGTCGCCAAAGTGCCAGCCTTCATCAGTCAGCTGCGGTTCAACCACCGACACGCTGACGACCGCTTCCAGCCCCTTTAACCTGCGGGCTATCAGCGTGCGCGACGCCCACGGGCAGATGAGCGCAACGTACAGATGATAGCGATCCGGCTCGGCGGCAAACGCCGTGCTGCCGGCCGCGCTGACCCAGTGGCGGAAGCTTGAAGTCTGGCGCACAAAGCCGCCTTTCTCATCAGTGGCCTGCACCGGGTGCCATTCCACCGTCCATTTACCGTTTACCAGCATGTTTTGTTCCTCATTAGTTGTTGAGGAACACTCTACACGCATTCCGTTATGCCGATTATCCCGTCAAAATTGCAAATATTCCTTCCGATATGGAAGGAATCACCAGTCCCGATCCCACGTCGGCTGCCCGGCGTAACGGCTGACCAGAAAGTCGATCAGCGCCCGTACTTTATGGGCAAGGTGGCGGGCGGGCGGATAGACAGCATACAGGCCGAGTGGCGGGATTTCGCTGGCGGGCAGCAGCGGCAGCAGGGTGCCTGCGCTCAGGGCCGGGCCGGCGATAAAGGTCGGTAGCCTGGCAATGCCCAGCCCGCTAACGGCCGCCGTCAGGCAGGCTTCGGCGTTGGAGAAGTACAGGCGACCGCTGACCGCCACCGTCGCGCCGCCGCTGCCAAATGGCCAGTTGTGCGGATCGCGAAAGTTGGTGTCGATAATGCAGTGATGATTGCTTAACTGCTGAGGGTCGTCCGGCGTGCCGTGCTGCTGCAGATAGGCTGGGCTGGCGGCGATAACCACGCGCATATCACACAGGCGGCGGGCTATCAGGCTGCTGTCGCTCAGCCTGCCGATGCGCAGCGCCACGTCAAAGCCTTCATCGACGATATTCACCACCCGGTCGGAGAAGCTGACGTCCAGTTCGATATCGGCGAACTCCTGCGCAAAGGCAACAAGCTGCGGAGCAAGCTGGCTGGCACCGAAGGTGATCGGCGCACTGAGCTTGATGCGGCCCGAGGGTTTGCCCGCCGCGTGGCGCACCGAGGCGTCGAGCGCATCCCACTCGTCGAGCAGGTTTTTCACCTGGGAATAATACGCCTGGCCGACTTCGGTCGGTGACAGTGCGCGCGTGCTGCGCTTCAGCAGCTGCACCCCCAGCTCGCTCTCCAGGCGTGAAACCAGTTTTGATGCCTGTCCGCTGCTGGTGCCCAGGCGGGCGGCGGCCCTGGCAAAGCTGCCCAGCTCCAGTACCGCGACAAACATCCGATCGCATTCCAGACGTTCCATGTTTTACCCCATTAAATAAAAACGGGTCGGGCATGCCCGACCCCTACACGATGCCACATATCCCGTAGGGGCGAGGCATGCCTCGCCCGGGTTAATGGCGATGCTTAAGCCAGCCGCGCACCGCTTTGTGCATCAAACAGATGAATTTTATCGGGGTTGATGGCGAGATGCGGGGAGTCGCCCGGCTGCAAATCGACGCGGCCATTGAGCTGGACGTGCAGCGGAAAACCCTGCCAGTCAACGTGCAGCAGGCTGGCTTCACCGGTGACTTCCAGCACTTTAAGGCGTGCAGGATACGGAGAATCGGCGGCCAGCGCAAAATCGTGAGCGCGTAGCCCGACGATCACCGGCTGAGCGCCCTGACGTTCCGCGGCCGCGTGCCAGCGCTGCGGCAGCGCAAACCACAGCCCGTTGCAGTGTACGCCGGGCTGGCCGCCACGCGTTTCCAGCTCGCCGGGCAGCAGGTTCATCGGCGGCGAACCGATAAAGCGCGCGACAAAGGTGTTTACCGGGCGGTCGTAAATCTCCAGCGGTTTACCCTGCTGCACAATCACGCCGTCGCGCATCACCACGATCTGGTCTGCCAGCGTCATCGCCTCGACCTGATCGTGGGTGACGTAGACCATGGTGGTTTTAAAGCGCTGATGCAGCGATTTAATTTCGGCGCGCAGCTCCATACGCAGCTGGGCATCCAGATTCGACAGCGGTTCATCGAACAGAAACACCTGCGGATTACGCACCATCGCCCGCCCCATCGCCACGCGCTGACGCTGGCCGCCGGAGAGCGCACGCGGGTAGCGGTTCAGCAGCTTGTCGATACCGAGAATGCCAGCGATGCGCGCGATGCGGCTCTGCTGCTCGTCGCGTTTTACCCGTTTGACCTGCATATGAAACGCCAGGTTCTCGGCCACCGTCAGATGCGGATAGAGCGCGTAGCTCTGAAACACCATCGCAATGTCGCGATCCGCCGGATCGAGATCGTTGATCTGACGGTTATCCAGCAGGATCGCGCCGTCAGACAGCGTGTCCAGCCCGGCCAGCAGGCGCAGCAGCGTCGATTTCCCACAGCCGGAGGGACCAACCAGCACGGTAAAGCTGCCGTCTTCGATGGTCAGATCGAGCGGCTGTAATACGGTCTGTTTGCCGTAATGTTTGGCGACTTTCACCAGTTCAACGCGTGCCATAGTCTGTTCCCGTCATGATAATTGTGCCACCTTGCCCCTGTACGTGTTGTTTGGCCCTGTACGGGTCGGGCATGCCCGACCCCTACGCAACCGGTGTCTGTCGTTAACCTTTAGTACGGGTCGGGCATGCCCGACCCCTACGCAACCGGGTGTCTGTCGTTAACCTTTAGTACGGGTCGGGCATGCCCGACCCCTGCGCAACCGGGTGTCTGTCGTTAACCTTTACTGCCGCCGCTGGCCAGGCCGCCGACCAGGCTTTTTTGCAGCCAGATAGCGATCAGCAGCGGCGGCAGCGAGGCGAGAATACCGACGGCAGCGATCAGTCCGTCATCGGTGGCGCGCCCGGCGGTAAATCCGGCGATGGTCACCGGCAGCGTCTGCGCGCTGATATTGCTGGTGAACAGCAGCGCATAGAAAAACTCATCCCACGCCAGCAGCCAGCCGAACAGCGCCGAGGCGCCCAGCACCGGCTTCGCCAGCGGCAGCGTAATGCGCAGCAGCACTTGCCAAAAGCGCAGCCCGTCGAGGCGCGCCGCCTGTTCGATATCACGCGGCAGCGCATCAAACTGGTTTTTTAGCATCCAGGTGAGGAACGGCAGGATCAGCGAGCAGTAAACCAGCACCAGCCCGAGGTGGGTGTTCAGCAGGCCGAGCTGTTGCAGCACGAAGTAGAGCGGCAGGACGAAGGCGACCGGCGGCACCATGTAAATCGCCAGCGACGCCATCAGCCAGCCGTCGCGCCCCGGGTAGCGCGAGAAGCTGAACGCCGCCGGGATCGCCAGCAGCAGTGAAATCAGCGTGGCAAAACAGGCCACCAGCAGGCTGTTGCCGAGCGCATGCAGGAACAGTTCGCCGGGCTGCCCCGGCTGCAGCGACAGCAGCGCGGCGTAGCGGCTGAAGTCCCACTGGCGCGGCAGCCACGCCAGCGGAATGCGCGCCAGGTCACTGTTGGAACTGACGCTCATCAGAAACAGCCACAGCATTGGCCCGAGGATCGACACCCCCAGCAGCACGGCGGCGGCATACAGCCCAATACGGCGCAGTTTACGTTTCATCGGCGAAGCTCCTGCGGCGCTGGCGATAAAGCAGCGCCATGTAAATGGCGATCAGTACGCTGCACATCAGGGTCATCAGAATGGCGTAAGCCGCGCCGCTGCCCGCGCGCAGGTAGCTGAACGACTCCTGATAGACATAGAAGCTGAGGGTTTTGGTGCTGTCGACCGGGCCGCCGCGCGTCATCACATAGATAATGTCGAAGATTTTAAACGCGTCGATGGTGCGCAGGATCAGCGCCACGCTCAGCGCGCCGACGATGGCCGGAAAAGTGATGGCACGAAAACGCCGCCACGCGGAAGCGCCGTCAAGCCGCGCCGCTTCATACAGGTCCCCGGGGATCGACTGCATGGAGGCCAGCACCAGCAGCGTCACCAGCGGGTAGTTTTTCCATACGTCCGCCAGCATCACCGCATTCAGCGCCGAATCCGGCGAACCCAGCCAGCTGCGGTAGCTGTCGATAATATGCAGCTGGGTCAGCAGGGCATTGATACTGCCGTAATCCGGGTTGAAGTTGAGCCGCCACATCATGGCGTTGACGATGGTAGGCAGCGCCCACGGCAGGATCACCAGCACGCGCAGCACGCTGCGACCGCGGAATTTTTGATTAAGCAGCAGCGCCACCAGCACGCCGATAATGCCCTCCAGCGCCACTGACAGCACGGTGAAGTAGAGCGTGCGGCCGATAGACGCCAGAAAATCCGGGTCGGTGAGAGCGTAGAGGTAGTTGTCCAGCCCGACATAACCGGTCTGGCCGCCGCTGCCAATCAGCTCAGCATCGGTAAAGCTGAGCCAGATAGTGCGCAGCAGCGGCCAGGCGGTCAGCAGGCCCATGACGATCAGCATGGGTGCCAGCAGCACCCACGCCTGACGTTGCTCACGGTGTTGCAGACTGAGCATCAAGACCTCTTAATGTAGACGTGACGCGCTTTTGGTAACGGCATCCATCGCCGACTGCGGCGTCTGCTGGCCCTGTAATACCTGCTGCAGCTGCTGTTGCAGGCCGTTAGACAGGCGTGAATAGTCCGCGGTAATCGGGCGCATCAGCATCACATCAAGGGATTTTTTCGCCGCGGCAATCAGCGGCTCCTGGCCTTTCTGCACCGCCGGGTCGTCGTATGAAGACTTCCAGATAGGCAGGCTGAGTTTGGCGTATTTATCCTGCACCGGCTGCGAGGTCAGGTAGCGCACAAACGCCAGCGCCTCACCCTGATGCGCGCTGGCCTGCGTCACGCCCAGCCCCATCGAGCCGTTCATCGCTGCCACCTTGCCCGGCATTTCCGATGGCGCCGGAACGATCCCGACCTCGCCCGCGACTTTGCTCTGCTTCGCATCGTTGGCCATGTTGTACATATAGGTCCAGTTCAGCGCGAAAGCGGCATCGCCGTTGGAGAACACTTTGCGCACGTCCTCTTCCAGATATTCACGTGAGTTCGGGTTCGTCACGCCTTTATCCAGCGACTCTTTCATAAAGGTGACGGCTTTCACCGAGCCGGGATCGCTGAAGTTGAGCTTGCCGTTCTGATAGAACTGGCCGCCGAATGCGGAAACCAGCGTGGTGTAGTCGCACACCAGCGCTTCGGCCTGCGACCAGCTCCACACCAGCGGATATTTGACGATGCCTTTGTCCTGCAGGATTTTCGACTGCTCCATCACCTGCGCCCAGCTGGTGGGCGGGTTGGCAATCCCGGCCTTAGCCAGCATCGCTTTGTTATAGAACAGGTATTTGGTATCGAGGATCCACGGCATGCCCCACAGTTTTTTATCCCAGCTTACCGTGCTCCAGGCCCCGTCAAACACTTTGCCTTTTTCGTCGGCGCTGACCGTGCTGGTGATATCTTTCAGCAGGCCAAATTTGGCAAATTCAGCGGGCCACATATCGTCGAACAGCACCACGTCATAGCCGTTACTGCCCGCCCCGCGTGCCGCGATGATTTTATCGTGCAGGGCTTCATACGGCACAAATTCGAGGTTAACGCTGACGTCAGGGTGGGCTTTTTCGAAATCACTGGTCATGGCACGCACGTCGCTTTCGCTGTAGGCGGCCTGGGACATAAAGAGGGCGTTGAGTTGCGTTTTTGCGAAGGCGCTGGAGGCGCTCAGAGCAAGCAGAGTCATGACATACACGGCAGAACGGCTATTCATTACTTACTCTCCATTTAACCTTGATAAGGAAGCGTCAGATATACGGTCTTATTCGCCTGGAACAATAAAATGGCTGAGCCGTAAAACGTCAGCGGCTCAGACATTTATTATTATCGTAAATAACTCAATTTAAATACTTAATTATCAGTGTGTCTTATAGGTCTTGCTTATTATGGTTGGCGGGTTCCCCTAAGTGTTGGCAGTATCGCCGCCCCGAGCGCGCCCGCCGCATCGCCCAGAGAAGATGGAATAATATGCTTGTTAACCGCATAACCACTGGCGCGCGCCAGCGCTTTCTCCATTCCTCCCTGAAAATGCGGAAACAGCGTGGCTGCGCTGCCGCTGAGCACCGTGACATCCGGGCCGTACAGCGCCAGCAGGGTATTTAACCCGCGGCCCACAATCTGACCGTACTGATACAGAATGCCGCTGACGCGCGCGTTCTCCGCGCACAGCGTGGCGATGCGCTCACTGAGGGTGGCGTCCCAGCGCAGATCGGGAAGTGCCGCCGTCAGTGCCTGCTGCAGCCAGCCGCGTGAGGCCAGCATTTCCCAGCAGCCCTGCAGGCCGCAATAGCAGACGACCGGGTGGTCCGATACCGGGATATGGCCGGCTTCCGGGTGGCTGCCGTCGACGTTGCGAAACGGCGTTCCGCCCTCCAGCATCGCCACGCCAATTCCGGTGCCGAGCGTCACCATTAACATGCGCCCGCTGCCCTGGCCGGCGCCGAGATGAAACTCGCCGAGTGCCGCCGCTACCGCATCGTTATCGATGGCGACCTGAACCGCGAGCAGCTCGCGCAGCTGGGCCACCAGCGGGAAGCCGGAGAAGCAGGCCAGCGTATCCTGATTTTCAATCACTTCAGTACGCATATTCACCGGGCCGCTGGCGCCAATGCCGAGGCTGGCGAGACGCTGGCCCGCCGGCACCAGCTGGCGCACCTTATCCGCCAGCGCCCCGGCACGTTGCCAGGCGGGCAGGGTGGCGAACCATGCGGTCGGGACGGTTTCTGACGCGATTTCACGCTGCCCGGCCAGCATAATAATGCGCGTACCGGTACCGCCGATATCAATGCCTGCTTTGAGGGAGGGGGCGTCAGAAGTTGTCATATTTTTACCGTTATTTTCTGGCCGTAGAGGAACTCACCCGGCACCCGACCATTGCCACGCGCCAGCGTGACGGTCAGATGCTGAACCCACAGCATGGCACAGAGTAAGCGCGGCAGCGGTTCAGCGGGAGTGGGCAGATGCACGCTGTCGGCATAGGCCACCGGACCGACGCTGGTCACCAGCGTGCCGTTCTGGCGCAGGTCAGCCGCCAGAGTATTCAGCGTGCTGTCGCTGCCGTCACCAAACAGCAGGGCCAGCATACCGGCGCCCGAGGTTTCCATCGGGCCGTGGCGGAACTGCCCACCGATAAAGCCCTCTGCCGCCACTTTGGACGCTTCTTTGGTAATCAGTGCGCCGGTCAGCGCGGTTGCTGCATCGGCGCCGATGCCGACCATCGCCACGCGCGGGTTGTTGTCTTTCAGCAGAGCATCACTCAGCTGCTGCACCTTGTCACGCTGGCCGATAATGTGGGCGATAGCGGGCAAAACAGCCTGCACCGCTGCCAGCAGATCTTTTTCATCGCGCCCGGTCAGGGCGTACAGCACGCGGTAGCTGGCGACCAGCGTATTGAGATAACTTTTGGCGCTGACGGTGGCCTCCGGCCCACAGTGCAGCAGCACCTGCACATCGGCTTTTTGCGCCAGGGCGCTGGCGGCATCGTTGGTCACGCCAATCAGCGTTTTCGCTGCGCTGACGTTCTCCAGCAGCGCCACCACTTCACCGCTCATCCCCGACTGTGAGGTGACCCACAGCAGGCTGTCGGCGGTGACCAGCTGCGGCATATCCAGCAGCCGCCCGGCGTCAATGCGCCACACCGGGTAACCGCGCTCGATCAGTTCGCGCTCGATGGGGATCAGCGCATAATCCGAGGATCCCATGCCCGCCAGAACGATACGATCGTAGCTATTCAGATCCAGGCTGTTGAGCTGCGCAGGCAGCTGGCTGGCCAGCTGATCGCGCAGCGCATCAACCTGCTGCTCAATATCTTTTTCGTATTCGCTGAGCACTGTTGCTTCCATTGATACTCACTCCCCGTTAATGTTGCTGATGAATTAAACATAGCTGCACGAATTCGTGCAGTCAATGTGCATTTTTCGCGCAATTGCTTATTTTTTTGCCGTAAATTTGTCTGCTATACTGACATCTGCGCATTGTTCGTACAGTATGTGCATGAAAGCGTGCAATTATCGTAACGGGAAGGACACATGAGCGCGTCACAAAGACGATTACAGATTGTTGAGATGATCAGGGAAAAAGGTTATCTGAACGCCGCCGAGCTGTCGGAGCAGTTTGGCGTTGACAGCTCCACCATCCGCCGCGACCTCGCGCAGCTGGAGAAGACCGGCCAGGTGATGCGCACCCACGGCGGGCTGCTGCCGTCGATGGCGGTTGCGGAAAGCAATCTCGATACCCCGTGGAGCGTGCGTCACCAGATGAACAACCCGGCGAAGGTGGCGATAGCCCGCCATGCCGCCAGCCTGGTGCGCGACGGCCAGTCGCTGATTCTGGACAATGGCTCCAGCGTATACGAGCTGGCGCTGGCGCTGCGCGATAAACGCAACCTGACGGTAGTGACCAATGATGTGCTGACGGCGGTGGCGCTCAGTTCCTGCCCGGGCATCACCATTCACGTCGCCGGCGGCATGATGCTGAATAACGTCTATACGCTGATCGGCCAGGAGACGGTGGATAAGATCAACAGCCTGCACGTCGACTGGGCGTTCCTCGGCGCCGAAGGGGTGCATTTCGACAGTGGCGTGACCAATATCAACACCGTCGAAATCCCGGTGAAGAAGGCGATGATTCAGGCGGCGGAAAAGACCGTGGTGCTGGTCGACAGCAGCAAAATGGGCTATCGCGCGCTGGCGCACGTCTGCCCGCTGTCGGATATCGAGATGATTATTACCGAGGCCTCCCCGGCGCTGAAGCAGCGGGCGAAGTACGGCGAGCGTTTGGTGGTGGTGGCGTCGACAGAGGGCTGACCGAAAAAGAGGGTCAGCCCCTACAAAGGCGAGGTTGCCACGAATCGTAGGGGTCGACCATTTGGTCCGGTCAGCGCGTATTGATGCTGAAGTTGCCACGAACCGTGGGGGACGATTTTTTTTCCGGTCAACGCGTATTGATGCTGAAGTTGCCACGAATCGTAGGGGTCGACCATTTGTTCCGGT
>NZ_JASCAQ010000070.1:0-39290 GCF_029967685.1 Erwinia sp. V90_4
TTTTTTGTTTTTATGCTTTTGACCCCGTAGGGTCGAGGCCTGCCTCGACCGGGTGTTTGAGGGGCGGGCATGCCCGACCCCTACGGGGCAGGAAAGCCGCGCTTCGGCGGGGTTTTTTGTTTTTATGCTTTTGACCCCGTAGGGTCGAGGCCTGCCTCGACCGGGTGTTTGAGGGTCGGGCAGGAAAGCGGCTTAGCGGTGTTATTTTACAGCGGCTGGCAGGCGATAACCAGGCGTGCCAGCGGGGTAATGTCGCCCAGCGCGCACTCAAACTGCTGCAGGGCACTGCTAACGCGCACGCGGCCCGGTGGAATACGCGTCAGGTGGCGCACCGTCACCTGGCCTTCCATCGATACCAGCCACTCGCCGTCAAGGATCTCCGCCCAGGCCTGCTCGGCAATCCACTGGCGCTGTCCTTCCACCACGATCAGCGGCTTCACCAATGCCGTGGCGCTGAACGCCAGAAAATCTTCATCCAGCATCACCGCCGTCAAATCGCTCAGCTTACCGGCCTCCAGCCGCTGACGCGGTAGCAATGTGGTATTCACTTTTTGTGATTCTTCAGCGCCTGCACCGCTCAAGGCTTCACCCTGACCCGTCACCAGCCAGTGCAGCGTTGCGCCGGTATCCGCCATGCAGCGCACCACAATATCCGAAGGGAAATAGCCGCGCGAGTAGCGGTTTGCCAGACTGCTGCTGGCAATGCCGAGGTGTTCTGCCAGTGCCAGCTTGGTGGAAAAACCATATGCCTGAAGCACACGGTCCAGCACTTCTTTTGCCCCACTCTGGAAATCGATTTGTAGGCTCAAGCTAAAACTCCTTGCTATTTCACTTTTAGTGAATATACAATTTGCATTGTAGGGTTGTGTGATTTTACTGGCAGTACGCAATACAACAACCCCGGAGTTTGCCCGAAAAGAGCAAAAATTACAATCTTCAGGCCTGCTATTCACCGCGATGAAAGCCAGTTATTCATCTTTTGTGAATTGCCTGCCGCTAACCGGAGAGTTCAAATGGCCGATGAGATGGACCGCGCACAGCAGCGCGAAGCCGAAAATCTGGCGCGCCACCTTGCGCGTGCCGTTCAGCGCCCGATGCAGCCCAGCGCCTTTTTCTGTGAAGCGTGCGGGGAATCGATCCCGTTGGCACGGCGCAAAGCGCTGGACGGCGTGACGCTATGCGTCAGCTGCAAAGAGATTGACGAACACCAGGCAAAACACTGCCGTTCCCCCCTTGCATAACGCCAGGTACAGTCGGCAGGGAAGCCGTACCCGCGCGGTTTTTGATTAAGTAAACTGCATGATCGACTGTAAAATCGTCTCTCCCCGGTGAAAAATCACGTCTGGCGCGTCCCGCAGTTAAAAATATCGCATTACATGTTTGGGTAAATGCCTCTGCATCTAACTACCTAATTATCATCGAGATAACCCGCTCATTAGCCGGGCCGAAAATACTTTTATTAATGATGAACGCTATGCTACTGTATATATATACAGTAATACTGGAGGGGGAAGTTGTGGATAAAGAATTAGCGGAACGAGTTATCCTGGAGCGGGTGGAACTGATTGCAAGGTTAACCTCTGAAGGGGTATGCCAGGAGCGCGATCGTGAGATTGCCCTGCACCTGATTGCCGACATTGCCAGCGGCATAGAGCTGAAAAATGCGCAGTTTTCCGTCATCTTTTCTGCCCAGCCGCAGAAGCGCTAAACGGCTTTTCAGTCCCGCTGTCCGGCCAAACTTGTTTGCGTATCAGGAACGGATGCCGCCCCCTCTACGCACCCTCCCTTATTAGCCCCTTTATGGGGCTTTTTTGTTTATATCGTTTCCCATAATCCGACTCCCGGTTGTCACACCGCTCCTACAACAGCCCCGCATTGAGCGGCTTGCGGCGAAATCGCACACTTCATCAGGTCATCCGGCAGCACGTATTTCAATCGGCCTGCCGTTCCTGAAAGCGCTTTAACCAATCCGGGAGAACCACCTATGAAAATTTTTGCCCTGCAGGGGGACAGCGTTGATGAAATCTGTTTTCGCCACTACGGCCGTACCCGCCAGGTGGTAGAGCAGGTCTACGCGGCCAATAGCGGGCTGGCAGAGCAGGGCGCCTGCCTGCCCCACGGCTACCCGCTTGAGCTACCCGACCTCCCGCGCTCTGCCACCCATGAAACGCTGAATCTCTGGAGCTAGCGATGGAGAGAAACAGCTCGATTGTGAGCTACCTGGTCGGTGTGCTGATGATGTGGGCCAGCCGCCACACGGTGCAGGACATCGCTTTTGGCATTGGGGCGCTGGTGGCGGTGGCTACGCTGGCCATCAATGTCGCCAACTTTTTTATCAACTGGCACTACCGCCGCAAAACCTGGCTGCTGTTACAGCTGCGCCAGGAGCAAAGGAAACACGATGAGTTCCACAGCTAAGAAGTGCGCGGTGCTGACGATTGTCACGCTGGCCGCGCTGCTGCCGGAGTTTCGCACCTTGCGCATCTCCTCTGACGGCCTGCTGCTGCTGGCGAATGCTGAAGGCTGCCGCACATCGCCGTACCAGTGCAGCGCCGGGGTGTGGACTAACGGCATCGGCCATACCCGTGGCGTCACGCCGCTCAGCGCGGTGAACGAGCGCCAGGTGGCGGTCAACCTGATCGACGACCTGCAGCGGGTGGAGCGCGGTATAGCGCGCTGCATGCCGGTCAGCATGCCGCAGCCGGTGTACGACGCCACGGTGTCATTTGCCTTCAACGTGGGGGTCGGTGCCGCGTGCGGTTCGACCTTCGCCACGCTGATTAACCAGCAGAAGTGGCGCGCCGCCTGCAGTCAGCTGCCGCACTGGATCTACGTGGATGGCAAATCGAGCCAGGGGCTGGTGCAGCGGCGCAGGGCAGAGCAGGCCTGGTGCCTGAAGGGGGCAGAGTGAAGCGCCTGCTGCCCTTGCTGTTGATGCTGCTGCTGGCGCTTTTCGCCGCAGTGAGCTGGAAGCTGGTGCGCCTGAACCAGCAGCTGCGGGTGCTGCAGCAGCAGAACGCCACTCTCAGCGCGGGGATCGTCAGCCGCGACGTCACCCTCAGCCAGATGCAGGAAGAGAACGGTCAGCGTGAAAAAAGCGAGCTGGCCCTGCGCCAGGCGCTGATTGATGCCGGCGATCTCGGGCTGAAACGTCAGCTCACTATGAACAGGATGATTGATCGTGATGAAGCACTTCGCCACTGGAGCACTGCTGCTCTGCCTGACGGGATTATCCGCCTGCAGCAGCGCCCCGCCTTCACCAGCGCCCGTGATTATCTGGCGTGGTTGTCCCAGGGTCAGCAGCTGCCCGATCCCCGGCAGCCAGAGCGTGACTCAGGGGGATCTGCTGGCCGACATTCGCCAGCTGGAGCAGGCGCTGCTGCTGTGCGGCCTGCAAATTGAAACCATTAAACAGTGTCAGGAGCAACACGATGTTAAAGCCAACCCTGTTACGCGCCGCTCTGCTGGCCCAGGTGCCGCTGCTGCAAACCGATCCGCAGCGGCTGACGCTCACCCTTGAGCCGGGACGGGTGGTCAGCACCCTCGCCAGCTCGCTGAGCTTTGAGTATCAGTACCCGCTGCGCGTCACGCTCAGCCAGTACGTGGACGACGAAGATGCGCTAATGCTGCCGCTGCTGCTGTGGCTGCGTGACAACCAGCCCGACCAGCAGGCCAGCGCGGATAAGCAGCAGAACGCCATCCTGTTCAGCCATCTGGAAAACGGCGATTTCAGCGTGCTGCTGCAGCTCACCGAGCGGGTGATCGTCAGCGAAATCGACGGCGCGCTGCACGCCACGCACGTCCCAGAGCCGCCGCAGCCGGAACACGTCCCGCGCCCGTGGCAGCTGTATATCAACCATCAGCTGGTCAGTGAATGGCCCGCCGTCTGAAAGCCAGAAGGAGTACGCAATGAATGAATTTGTCGTGGAGACCCGCCGCCAGCTCAATAACCTGCTGCGCATCGGCACCGTCAGCGAGGTCGATCTGCCCCGGGCGCGCTGCCGGGTGCAGAGCGATGGCAACCTGACCGGCTGGCTGCCGTGGCTGAACAGCAGCGCCGGCCAGGTGCGCAGCTGGCATGCGCCGTCGCCCGGTGAGCAGGTTCTCCTGCTGGCGCTGAGCGGCGAGCTGACCACCGCCTTTGTGCTGCCGGGGATTTTCTCCGATGCCTTCCCGGCGCCGTCGGCAGCAAAGGATGCGGTGTGCTGGCAGTTCCCGGACGGGGCGCAGATCGCTTACGAACCCGAGAGCGGCGCGCTGACCGCCAGTGGCATCCAGTCGGCCAGCATCCGGGCGGCGGTGAAAATTACCCTCGACAGCCCGCTGGTGGAGTGCACCCAGCAGCTGAAAGCGAAAACCTTTGCGCTCAGCGAAGGCGGCACGCTGCAGGGCAATATTAGCCACAGCGGCGGCAGCTTCTCTTCCAACGGGGTGGTGGCCCACAGCCACGTTCACGCGGGCGTCGAGAGCGGCGGCAGCAAAACAGCGGGGCCACAGTGATGAGCACAGCAACCTGGTCCGGCATGCAGCGCGACAGCGGCCTGCAGCTGACTGATATCGACCATATCCGCCAGTCGGTGCGCGACATCCTGCTGACCCCGCAGGGCTCGCGGGTGATGCGCCGTGAATACGGCTCGCTGCTGTCGGCGCTGCTCGACCAGCCGCAGAACGAGACGCTGCGCCTGCAGATTATGTCGGCCTGCTACATGGCGCTGCAGCGCTGGGAGCCGCGCATCACGCTCGACAGCATCCGCTACCAGCCGGGGTTTGACGGCAGCATGGAGGTAGCGCTAAGCGGCACCCGCAACCAGTCCACATTTTCCTTGTCCATTCCAGTGAGTTAACACCTATGGCCACGATTGATTTAAGTCAGTTACCCGCGCCGAACATCGTCGAAGCGCTGGATTTTGAGACCCTGTTGCAGCAGCGCAAAAGCGCGCTGATTGCGCTCTATCCCGCCGATAAGCAGGAGGCGATAGCCCGCACCTTAACCCTGGCGTCGGAGCCGATCGTCAAGCTGCTGGAGGAGAACGCCTACCGCGAGGTGATCCTGCGCCAGCGCATTAACGAAGCGGCGAAAGCCACCATGGTGGCATTCGCCAGCGGCAGCGATCTCGACCAGCTTGGGGTCAACAACGGCGTCACCCGTCTGGTGCTGAAACCTGCAGATAACGGCACGCTGCCGCCGACCCCGGCGCGGCTTGAGAGCGACGACGACTTCCGTCTGCGCATCGCCCAGGCCTTTGAGGGGCTGAGCGTAGCGGGGCCGGGCGGGGCCTATGAATATCACGCCCGCAGCGCCGATGGTCGCGTGGCGGATGTCACCGCCATCAGCCCGTCCCCGGCCGTGGTCACCATCACCGTGCTGTCGCGTGAAGGGCGCGGCGCGGCCAGCGCCGAACTGCTGGCCGTCGTCAACGCGGCGCTGAATGACGAGGAGGTGCGCCCGGTGGCGGATCGCGTCAGCGTGCAGTCGGCAAAAATCGTCGAGTACCGCGTTGAGGCCACGCTGTTTCTCTATCCCGGGCCGGAGGCGGAGCCGATCCGCGCCGCCTCGGCAGCCCGGCTGGCGGCCTTTGTAAACGCCCAGTCGCGGCTGGGGCGCGATATCCGCAGGTCAGCGCTGTATGCGGCGCTGCACGTCGAGGGTGTCCAGCGCGTGGAGCTGGCGCAGCCTGCTGCTGATGTGGTGCTGGATAAAACCCAGGCGGCGTACTGCACCGCTACGCAGATCGCGGTAGGAGGTTCCGATGAGTGACCGCCTGCTGCCCGTCGGCTCGTCACAGCTCGAGGTGGCCGCCGCCGAAGCCTGTGCGCGTCTGCAGCAGCTGCCGGTGCCGCTGCGCACCCTGTGGAACCCGCAGACTTGCCCGCTGCCGCTGCTGCCCTATCTCGCCTGGGCCTGGTCGGTCGACCGCTGGGATCAGGAGTGGCCGGAAGAGACCAGGCGTGCGGTGGTCGCCGCCTCGCAGTTTATCCACCGCCGCAAGGGGACGATTTCCGCCATCCGCCGGGTGGTGGAGCCGCTGGGGTATCTCATCCGTATTACCGAATGGTGGCAGAACAACGCCGCACCTGGAACTTTCAGGCTGGACGTCGGTGTACTGGAAACTGGCATTACTGAGGAGATGTACAACGAGCTGGAACGATTGATTGGCGACGCGAAACCCGTCAGCCGCCATCTTACCGGCCTGACGATCAACCTGGATACAAGCGGGAAGATATGGGCGGCTGCAGCCAGCTACAGCGGAGATGAGCTGACGGTTTATCCCTACACGCCAGAAGTTATTACCACGGGCGGCTACAGCTACAGCGGTGCTGCACTTCATATTATCGACAACCTGAGAGTAAACGCATGACGACAAAATATTACGCATTGCTCACCGAAATCGGTGCAGCAAAACTGGCAAATGCCACGGCTTTGGGTACAAAACTTCAGATCACGCAGATGGCGGTCGGTGACGGCGGGGGTACGTTGCCAACACCTGGCGCTAAGCAAACTGCGTTGATTGGGGAAAAGCGCCGCGCACCGCTTAATTCACTGAGCGTTGATCCGGTCAACAGCAGCCAGATCGTTGCCGAGCAGGTTATCCCGGAAAGTGAGGGAGGCTATTGGATCCGTGAGATCGGCCTGTTTGACGCTGATAACGCGTTAATTGCCGTGGCAAACTGTGCGGAAACCTACAAACCACAGCTGCAGGAAGGCAGTGGCCGCACCCAGACAGTACGTATGATCTTGATTGTCAGTAGTACCGCGGCGGTGACTTTAAAAATCGACCCATCGGTAGTACTTGCCACGCGTAAATACGTCGATGATAAGGTGATTGAAGTTAAAGCCTATATGGATGCCGGACTCGCAGGAAAGATGGATAAGGCGAAGAACGGCGCGGATATTGCTAATCCTGATGCATTTGTGGCTAATCTTGGGTTGGGTAGTGCCGAGGGGCGATTGAGGGCGGGATTTTTCACTTATAATCAAAGTGGTATTGCTCAGGGGATTAACCTTAATTCATTATTGCTTCCAGGTATTTATTTTCAAAATTACGATGCTCGCGCTAATATTCTATTAAATTATCCAGTTGAAGGCGTGTCAGGGAATTTAAATGTCTATCGCAATGCTGCGAATGGTATGGATGGGTGTATTCAGGAATACTCTTTATATAAAACTGGAGAAACCTACAGGAGGGTTTATCTCGCCCTTTCTAAAACATGGTCTTCTTGGAACAAAGTTATGGAATGGAAGGATGTCTCCGCCGTAATCACCAGCCAAGGATCAAATATCAATGGTAAATGGCGCAGGTTTTCAGACGGGAGTATAGAGATGTCAGGGCGTTCACCTGTAATATCTGATAATGGAGTTATTAATGTTACATACCCTGTAGCCTTACCCGGTATTACTCGCGATATCAGTATCACACAACTTACTAATCAATTGGCAACTGGATTAATCGCAACGATAGTATCTGACACATCATTCACCCCTACAGGATTTCAAACAAAAACTATAACAGCTAACGGTAGTCCCTCAACAAGCGCTTACATGTGGAGAGCTTTCTATGCGGCTTTTTAATTATGAAAATAAAACCGAATCGATTGTAGGTGTGCATGATTTATTATCAACAATAGAGCTGCCTGATGAACATTGGTTTTTCCAGTTTAATGAGGTTCCAGAAGGTAAGTTTATATCTGTTAATAACCTTGGTGAGCCTGTTCTAGTAGAGATAAGTTAGTTTTTTATTATTAATTCGCCCCGGAAGGGGCTTTTTTTTATCCTTCAATGTTGTGCTGTTTATCTTACATCTATCTTGAAATGTGAAGTTCTTCATTGCCTGTCATCATTACCTCACCCCAACCACGGAGTGTAATAAAGATGGCTAATTATCACCACGGCGTACGCGTCGTTGAAATCAATGACGGAACCCGCAGTATTTCCACGGTATCCACTTCTATTGTCGGCATGGTCTGCACTGCAGCGGATGCTGATGCCACCGTATTCCCGCTCAACACGCCGGTGCTGATTACCGACGTGCAGGCGGCGGTGGGGAAAGCCGGTGTCAGCGGCACGCTGGCGAAAGCGCTGCAGGCGATTGCCGACCAGAGCAAGCCGGTAACGGTGGTGGTGCGCGTTGAGGAGGGTGAAGACGAAGCGGCAACCACCAGCAATATCATCGGCGGCAGCGATGCTAACGGCCGCTACACCGGGATGAAAGCGCTGCTCGCGGCGCAGACCGACCTTGGCGTTAAGCCGCGTATTCTCGGCGTGCCGGGGCTGGATTCGCTGGAAGTGGCCACCGCGCTGGCGGCAATCTGCCAGCAGCTGCGCGCCTTCGGCTATATCTCGGCTTACGGCTGTAAAACGGTAAGCGATGCGCTCAAGTATCGCGAAAACTTCAGCCAGCGCGAGCTGATGGTGATCTGGCCCGACTTTGTCGCCTGGAACACCGTGACCAGCGCGGCGGAAACTGCCTATGCCACCGCCCGCGCCCTCGGCCTGCGCGCCAAAATCGATAACGACAGCGGCTGGCATAAAACCCTGTCGAACGTCGGCGTCAACGGCGTGACCGGCGTTTCCGCCTCGGTATTCTGGGACCTGCAGCAGGTGGGGACCGATGCCGATCTGCTGAATGAAGCCAGCGTCACCACGCTGATCCGCAAAGACGGTTTCCGCTTCTGGGGCAACCGCACCTGTAGCGATGACCCGCTGTTCGCCTTTGAAAACTACACCCGCTCGGCGCAGGTAATTGCCGACACCATGGCCGATGCGCATATGTGGGCCAACGACAAGCCGCTGACGCCGACGCTGGTGCGCGACATTATCGCCGGGATCAACGCCAAGTTCCGTGAGCTGATCAACGCCGGTTATCTGCTGGGCGCCAACTGCTGGTACGACGAAAGCGCCAACAGCCAGGAGAGCCTGAAAGCCGGCAAGCTGTATATCGACTACGACTACACCCCGGTGCCACCGCTGGAAGATCTGACCCTGCGTCAGCGCATTACCGACAGCTACCTGGCGAACTTCGCCGCTTCTGTGAACAGCTAAGGAGAAACCCTCATGGCACTGCCTAAGAAACTGAAATACCTGAATTTGTTTAACGATGCCAACAGCTATCAGGGCGTGGTGACCTCACTGACGTTGCCGAAGCTGGCGCGCAAGCTCGACCCCTATCGCGGCGGCGGCATGAACGGCGTGGCGCATATCGATAATGGCCTGGAGGACGATGCGCTGGATCTGGAGTGGACCATCTCCGGCCTCGACGACCGCGTGCTGAGCCAGTGGGGTGGCGCCACGGTGCCGCTGCGCTTTATGGGTTCCTACCAGCGTGACGACACCGACGAGACCATCGCGGTGGAGGTGGAGCTGCGCGGCAAGCATCAGCAGTTCGACTTCGGCGAGAGCAAGCAGGGTGAGGAGAACGAAACCAAAATCACCACCAAATGCACCTACTACAAGCTGAGCTGGAACGGCAAAGCGCTGATTGAGATCGACACCGTCAACATGGTCGAGATCGTGAACGGCATCGACCGCCTGGCCGAGCACCGTAAGAACATCGGCCTGGTTTAATCCGTAGGGGTCGGGCATGCCCGACCCGCTTTCCAATGAAATAAGGAATCCTCATGCAGCAGTCAGAAAATACCGTTCAGCTGGTCACGCCAATCGTGCGTGGCGAAACGACCATCGCCAGCGTCGAGCTGATCAAACCGAATGCGGGCGCATTGCGCGGCACGCGGCTGGTGGATCTTGCCGGATCGGACGTCGACGCGCTGATCGTGGTACTGCCGCGCATCACGCTGCCGAACCTGACCAAATCAGAGTGCCTGAACCTTGACCCGATCGATCTGATTGAGCTGGGCGGGCGGGTGATCGCTTTTTTGTCGGCGAAACCGGACACCTCCGCTGGCCCGACGGGCTGACGGTAGATGACCTGATGGCGGATATCGCCGCCATCTTTCACTGGCCGCCGTCGGAAATGAACGCCATGCCGCTGGCAGAACTGCTCGCCTGGCGGCACAAGGCCATCGTGCGCAGCGGGACACAGAGTGGAGAGTCATGATGAGTATTAAACTCGGTCTGGACGGACTGCGCAAAGCGGTGATCCGGGCAAGCCTGTTCTTAAACGATCTGCCCGGGGAGACCCACTCCCTTGGCAATGCCATGTTTCAGCAGCGCGTGGCGCTAACGGCCAGCGCGACGCGCACCCGAAACGCCACGCGCAACAGTAAATCAGCACTCAAAGCCAGCAAGGAGCGCCTGCAGGAGATCCGCATCACCGAGGCGCTTGAGCGCCCGCAGCGGGCCCGCGACAACCTTAATAAGGCACAGCAGCGCTTTACGCTCGGTCAGAGCAAGGTTCAGCAGCGCTATCAGGCCGGGCAGGGTGTGGTAGATAAGATCGGAGCGGTCAGCGGTCAGGCAATGAGCGTGGCCCGTCAGGGGGCGAAGCTGCTGCAGCCGGGCTATCAGGCGCTGACGGCGCAGCCCGCTGCAGCAACGCCGGGGGCGGAACCATCGCCTGCCGCCGGGTTGCCGCCCACGCGCGCAGCGGCAAGCGCCGATAACCTTGCGGGGGATATCGCCCGGCTGAACGGCGCGATAGAGGCCATCAGCATCGCTATCTTCCAGCAGCTCGACGGCACCCTGCGCAGCCTGACGCAGACCGCCACAGGGCTACTGGGCAGTGTGGATCGCTGGATCCAGGCTAACCCGGCGCTGGCGGGCGGGATGGCCCAGCTGGTGGCCGGCGGCGTGATACTGGTCGGGGCGCTGGGGGCGATCGGCTCAGTGGTGGCACCGGTGCTGAGCGGGCTGAATCTGCTGATCGCCGGCGCCGGGATGCTGAGCAGCGTCTTTACTTTTGCCGGAGGGGCGATGACGGCTGCGCTGGGGGCAATAACGCTGCCGATAGCGGGCATCGCGCTGGCTGTCGCGGCGGGTGTGGCGCTCATTTACCAATACTGGGAGCCAATTAGCGCGTTCTTCGCCGGAGTGATGAGGGGGATTGGTTCCGCACTGGCTCCTGCGGCGCAATTTTTCGCGCCTTTTAAACCCGTATTTGACAGGGTGGGCGCGGGGATCGCCTGGCTGTATGACGCTTTTAAACAGCTGATGCAACCGATCGCGCTGACAGGAGAAGCGCTGAATAAAATTGGCGGTGCCGGGGAGTGGATAGGCAAAGCGCTGGGCGATGCCTTTATGCTGCCGCTGAAGATATTCAATGACCTGAGCAGTGGCATTATCGGCCTTATGGAAAAGCTCGGGCTTATTGATAAAAAATCGGCGGATGCGCAGGCATCACTGCGCGACCAGCCGCCAGAACAGCCGCCTTTATCTGCCCTCGGCGGTGCAGGAGAAAGCTTCCCGCAGAGTGAATTTCCTGTCGCGCTGGGCGGTGCCCGTTACAAACCGGTGACCGCCACCACCAGCAGCAGCAGCCAGCAGAACACCTTTAACAGCAGCTACGTGATTAATGTTCCTGCAGGCATGGGGGAGGCAGACGTACGCACCCTGATCGAGAATCACGAGCAGCAAACGCGTGCGCGGGCCGCTATCAGCCAGCGCAGCAGTTACCTGGGGTAATAAACCATGATGATGATTTTAGGTATGTTCGTATTCCAGCGCCGCACCCTGCCTTTCCAGACCATGACGCATCAGAGCGCTTACCGTTGGGCGGCGGGCAGCCGTATCGGCTCGCGCCCGGCTCAGCAGTTTCTTGGCGTTGGGGATGAAAGCATCACCCTGGCAGGGGAACTGCGCCCGGAAATCACCGGGGGAGTGCCGTCACTGGCGATTTTGAAGGGCATGGCTGAGAGCGGGCGCGTCTGGCCGCTGCTCAGTGGTGAAGGGATACCTTACGGGATTTTTGTTATTGAAGCGGTGAATGGTGTCCATACCGATCTGCTGGCGAACGGAGCGGCGCAAAAAATTAGCTTTACCCTACAGCTTAAGCGCGTCGACGGTTCGCTGGATGGGCTGTATGGCGACCTGAAACAGCAGCTGGAGCAGATTTACGGCGAGGTGAGCGCTAAGGCACGCGAGCTGGCAGGGAGCCTGTTATGAATAACTCGATTCCGGTCGATATCGGCGCGCAGCTGGCGCCCGATTACCTTATTCGGCTCAATAACCGCGATATCACCGACAATCTGCGCAAGCGTCTGCTGAGTATGACGATTGATGATGCCCGGGGTCTGGAAGCCGACACGCTGACGCTGTTACTGGATGACAGTGACGGCTGGCTGATGATGCCGCAGCGCGGCGCTATCCTGCGCGTGTATATCGGCTGGCAGGGTAGGCCGCTCTTCTGCAAAGGGGATTTTATCATTGATGAACTGCATCACACCGGGGCGCCCGACCGATTAACTCTGGTCGGGCGCAGCGCCAACCTGAGCGAATCACTGACGCAGAAGGCGCAGCACTCCTGGGATGAAACCACGCTGGGGCAGGTCGTCTCTGAGATAGCTGAGCGCAACAGCCTGCAGGCTAAAGTCAGCGATGGGCTGGCATCTATCAGCATTGCGCATCTCGACCAGACGGATGAGAGCGATGCCCAGTTCCTGACGAAGCTGGCGATAAATCATGGTGCTACCGTCACCGTTAAGGAGAACACCGTTCTGATGCTGCCCCGTGGCGGCAATAGAACCGCTCAGGGAACCGAGATACCACCCATCGTGTTAACGCGCAAAGAGGGCGACCAGCATGCCTGGCAGGTGGTGTCAAAGCTGCAATACAGCGGTGTCCAGACCCGCTGGCTGCAGCTTGATAAAGCCAGCAGCGGTAAGGTCAGAGCGTTTCGCGCCATCACGGATAACCAGCCGGAGCTGTTTGGCGACGGCGATGAGCAGGACAGCCCGCTGCCGCTTTATCAGCGGGAGGTTATCATCAGTGAAGTGTTCAGCACGCAGGATGAAGCAGTCAGAAGAGCAGAGGCAGAGTGGAAGGCGCGCCAGACCTTGACGGCCAGCATGAGCTTCGTCCTGGCGATGGGGATGCCTGCCCTGTTCCCGGAAACCCCGGTGCGGCTGCGGGGATTTAAAACGGTGATTGATGCGCAGCAGTGGACCGTGGTCAAAGTGGGGCATGTGATTGATAGCACAGGATTTCGCACGACGGTAAATCTGGAAAGCTCGTGGAAAGGTGAAACCTACCAGCTCCTTATTGAAGCTGACTAGCCCACGAAGTGAAAAATTCACTTGATGATTCACTTAAAGTGAATATAATTGGTTTTATTCACACAGTGTGAGTTTAACTGACCCCCACGGAGTTCACTTATGATGCCTTGCCCGATTTGCCAGCATAACAGCCACGCCCGCTCCAGCCGTATCATCAGCAGTGAGACCAAGGAGCGTTATCACCAGTGCCAGAACCTGAACTGCAGCTGCACGTTCAAGTCGATGGAGACGATCACCAGCATTGTTGCCCGCCCGCTGGACGCCAATACGCCGCCCCCGCCCGCAGCGGCGACGAAGGCGCCGACCAGCCGTCTCGGCAGTTAGATCTTGTGCTTCCCCCCAGCGGCGGGGTCACTCCCGCCCTGGCTTTTGCTGCCCCCTTTCCCGGTTTTCTGCGCTATGATGGTCCGCTTCCCCCGAGACTGCTGGCGCCCCTATGACCGATATTTCTCCGCACACTCCGATCTTCGACGGCCATAACGATCTGCTGCTGCATCTGTGGCTGCATCATCCCGATAACCCGGCTGAAGCCTTTATGCAGCAGCGCCTGAGCGGCCATCTGGATTTTGCCCGCATGCAGGCTGGCGGCTTTGCCGGGGGGCTGTTCGCCATCTTTGTACCGCCAGCCGACTACGTGGCGAAATTCCCCGCGCGCCAGGCGCAAGTTTTCGACCCGCTGGCGATTGTCGAGCAGCAGCTGCACATCCTGCAGCAGCTGGCGGCGGGATCGGCGGGGCGCGCTAAGATCTGCCGCAGCGTGGCCGAGATCGAGCGGTGCCTGGCCGACGGCGTGCTGGCGATGGTGATGCATATAGAAGGGGCGGAGGCGCTGGATGACGACTTTAGTCAGCTGGCGCGCTGGGTTGACGCCGGGCTGCGCAGCATCGGGCCATTCTGGAATACCCCGAACCGCTTTGGTTTTGGCGTCAGCGGCCGCTTTCCCGGCTCGCCGGATACCGGCGACGGCCTGACGGAAGCGGGTAAGCGACTGATCCGCGCCTGCAACCAGCAGCGGCTGATGATCGACCTGTCGCACATGAATGAAAGAGCCTTCTGGGACACGGCGCGCCTGAGCGATGCGCCGCTGGTTGCCAGCCACTCTAACGTCCACGCCCTGTGCCCGCAGCCGCGCAACCTGACTGACAGCCAGCTGGCCGCCATCGCAGACAGCGACGGGCTGGTGGGGCTGAACTTTGGCACGGCGTTTCTGCGCGCCGACGGCAAGCGCGATGGCGATATGCCGCTCAGCGTGATGGTGCAGCACCTCGACTATCTGCTGGAGAAGCTGGGGGAGGATCGCGTGGCTTTCGGTTCCGATTTTGACGGTATCAATCTGCCGGACGAGATCGGCGACGTCAGCGGCCTGCCGCGGCTGCTGGCCGCGCTGCGTGCGGCGGGTTACAGCGAAGCGCTAATCAACAAGCTGTGCCGCGCCAACTGGCTGCGCGTGCTGAGAAAAACCTGGGGCAAATAATGCCCGGCTTTTGAACCAAATAGTTCAAAATAGCATAAACCGTGCAGATTTTAGGGTTGATATCGATTTATCATAGGCGCAACATCTGTGCCGCCAAATTCTTATAATTTGACAACATGCCGATCCCTTGTCGACACTGACAGGTGTGACGTCTGTTTTTTGAACACCAAGAGGATATGATTATGTGGACTAAACCAACTTTCATCGATATGCGTCTGGGCCTGGAAGTGACCTTATATATCTCCAACCGTTAAATTGCCGTCATACTTCGCACTGTAACTGCGTTAGCTTTCCTCGACCACCCCGGTCACTTACTGATGTAAGCTCCCGGGGATATGCTGCGTTGCTGCCTTGTTACAGCACGAATTATTTAGGCAATTGCATTGATGCCTGCGTTATTGCGGGCATTTTTAATTCCTAATCCCGGTTTCCCCATGAAAATCAAAGTTCTCGGCTCTGCGGCCGGTGGCGGCTTCCCGCAGTGGAACTGTAACTGCCGCAACTGCCAGGGCGTGCGCGATGGCAGCATCCCGGCTACGGCACGTACCCAGTCCTCGATAGCCGTCAGTGATAACGGCAGCGACTGGGTGCTGTGTAATGCGTCGCCCGATATCTGCCACCAGATCGCCGCCAATCCCGAACTCAATAAGCACGGCGCGCTGCGCGGCACGGCGATCGGCTCGATCATCCTTACCGACAGCCAGATCGACCACTGCACCGGGCTGCTCAACCTGCGCGAAGGCTGCCCGCACCAGGTGTGGTGTACGCCAGAAGTGCACGCGGACCTGACCAGCGGCTTCCCGATCTTCACCATGCTGAAGCACTGGAACGGCGGGCTGCAGCATCACGCTATTCAGCCCGGCGAGCCGTTCTCCGTGGCGGTCTGCCCGGCGCTGACCTTTACCCCGATTGCCATCCTCAGCAACGCGCCGCCCTATTCGCCGTATCGCGGGCGCCCGCTGCCTGGCCATAACATCGCGCTGATGATCGAAAACCGCGCAACCGGCAGCAAGCTGCTGTACGCACCGGGCCTCGGCGAGCCGGATGCTGCGCTGCTGGCGCTGATGGCGCAGGCCGACTGCCTGCTGATTGACGGCACGCTGTGGCAGGATAACGAGCTGGCAAACACCGGCGTCGGGCGCAATACCGGGCGTGATATGGGCCACCTGGCGCTGGGCGAAGAGCAGGGGTTGATGGCGCTGCTCGCCGATCTGCCCGCCAGGCGTAAGATCCTGATCCACATTAACAACACCAATCCGATCCTTGATGAATCCTCCGCCGAGCGTGCCGCGCTAACCCGGCAGGGCATCGAGGTCAGTTTTGACGGCATGAGTATCGAACTATGAGCACTCCGACCCTGATGACCCCTGAGCAGTTTGAGCAGGCGCTGCGCGATCGCGGCGCCTGTTACCACATCCATCACCCTTTCCACATTGCCATGCACAACGGCGAAGCGACGCGTGAGCAGATCCAGGGCTGGGTGGCGAACCGCTTCTACTACCAGACCAGCATCCCGCTAAAAGATGCGGCGATCATGGCGAACTGCCCGGATCCCCTGACGCGCCGTAAATGGGTGCAGCGCATCCTCGATCATGACGGCCAGGGCGACAGCGACGGCGGTATTGAAGCCTGGCTGCGCCTGGGTGAAGCGGTAGGGCTGGATCGTGAGGTGCTGCTCTCCGGGCGCATGGTACTGCCTGGCGTGCGCTTCGCGGTGGATGCCTACGTCAACTTTGCCCGCCGCGCGGTGTGGCAGGAAGCGGCCTGCAGCTCGCTGACCGAGCTGTTCGCCCCGCAGATCCACCAGTCGCGCCTCGACAGCTGGCCGCAGCACTATCAGTGGATTGAAGAAGAGGGCTACGGCTACTTCCGTGGCCGCCTCAGCCAGGCCCGCCGCGACGTGGAGCACGGCCTGCAGCTGGCGCTGGAGTACTGCGACACGGTAGAGAAGCAGCAGCGCATGCTGGAGATCCTGCAGTTCAAGCTCGATATTCTGTGGAGCATGCTCGACGCGATGACCATGGCCTACGTCCTGCAGCGCCCACCGTATCACACCGTCACCGACCAGCCCGTCTGGCATAAAGGAGGGCTGCTGTGAGCACCCTACAAACCATCCCGATGTTCCGCCGCGGCTACCGCCTGCAGTGGGAGGAAGTGCAGGGCTGCCATGTGATCCTCTACCCGGAAGGCATGGCGAAACTCAACGACAGCGCCGCCCTGATCCTTGAGCTGGTGGATGGCACACGCACGCTGGCGCAGATCGTCGATACCCTGAACGCACGCTTCCCGGAAGCGGGCGGCGTGGACGATGACGTCATCGATTTCTTCGCGGCGGCGCGCGAGCAGAAGTGGATAATTTTCCGTGAACCAGCCTGAATCCCACGTTAAGCCACCGCTGTGGCTGCTGGCGGAGCTGACTTACCGCTGCCCGCTGCAGTGCCCGTACTGCTCGAACCCGCTCGACTTTGCCCAGCAGGAGAAAGAGCTGAGCACCGAACAGTGGATCGAGGTGTTCAAACAGGCGCGCGCGATGGGCGCGGTGCAGATCGGCTTCTCCGGCGGTGAACCGCTGGTGCGTAAGGATCTGGCTGAGCTTATCAAGGCGGCGCGCGATCTCGGCTTCTACACCAACCTGATCACCTCGGGGATCGGCCTGACGCAGAAGAAGATCGACGCCTTCGCCGAGGCCGGGCTGGATCATATTCAGATCAGTTTCCAGGCCAGCGATGAAGTGCTGAATGCGGCACTGGCCGGCTCCAGGAAGGCGTTCCAGCAAAAGCTGGAGATGGCGCGTGCGGTGAAGGCCCACGGCTACCCGATGGTGCTTAACTTCGTGCTGCACCGCCACAATATCGATCAGATCGATCGCATTATCGAGCTGTGCATTGAGCTGGAAGCGGATGACGTTGAGCTGGCGACCTGCCAGTTTTACGGCTGGGCGCAGCTTAACCGCGAAGGGCTGCTGCCGACGCGTGAGCAGATTGAACGCGCTGAAGCGGTGGTGCATCGCTACCGTGAGAAGATGGCCGCCAGCGATAACCTCGCCAACCTGCTGTTTGTCACCCCGGACTACTATGAAGAGCGGCCCAAGCCGTGCATGGGCGGCTGGGGCGCGATCTTCCTCAGCGTCACGCCGGAAGGCACCGCGCTGCCGTGCCACAGCGCGCGCCAGCTGCCGGTGCAGTTTCCGTCGGTGCTGGAGCAGAGTTTGCAGGATATCTGGTTTAACTCCTTCGGCTTTAACCGCTATCGCGGCTTTGACTGGATGCCGGAGCCGTGCCGCTCCTGTTCGGAGAAGGAGAAGGACTTCGGCGGCTGCCGCTGCCAGGCGTTTATGCTGACCGGCAGCGCCGACAACACCGACCCGGTGTGCAGTAAATCGGAGCATCACCACCAAATCCTCGCCGCGCGTGAGCAGGCCAACTGCACCAATATCCAGGTGAACCAGCTGCAGTTCCGCAACCGCGCTAACTCCCAGCGGGTTAACGCGCAGCTGATCTTCAAGGGCTGACGGATGCTGCGCCTCAGTAACGGCCTGCGGGTTAGGCGGGTCAGCGACCCGCAGGCGACCCGTGCGGCGGCGCTGCTGCAGGTTGATGTCGGCAGCCACCAGGAACCGGACGCGTGGCCGGGGCTGGCACATCTGCTGGAGCATCTGCTGTTCGCCGGTAGCCGCAGCTTCAGCGGCGCGCAGCGGCTGATGAGCTGGCTGCCCGCGCAGGGTGGGCGGCTAAATGCCACCACCCAGGGCAGCAGCACGGCTTTCTTCTTCGAGTGCGCGCCCTCCCTGCTGGCAGAAGCGCTGGCGCGGCTCAGCGATATGCTGGCGGCGCCGCTGCTGGCTGAGGAGGCCATCCGCCAGGAAATCGCCACCCTCGACGCCGAGTGCCAGCTGCTGAGCAGCCATCAGGAGACGCTGTGTGAGGCGGCGCTCAGCAGCGCCTTTCAGCCGCATCCGTGGCAGCGTTTTCAGGCGGGCAATGCCCGGCATTTTGGCAGCGACATCGCGGCGCTGCTTGCCGCGCTGCGCCAGTTCCATCAGCGCTATTACCGCGCGCCGCATATGACACTGTGGCTGCACGGGCCGCAGAGTGACGACGAGCTAGGGCAGCTGGCGCAGCATTACGCCAGCACGTTCGTCAGCGAGGAGGCCGCCCCGGCGCCGCTGCCCGCGCTGCGCCTGGCTCCGCAGCGGGATATCGCCCTGCAGCTCAGCGGTGCGCCGCGCCTGCGCCTCTCATACCTGCTGGACGGGGAGTATCAACGCGAGCTGACGCTGCTGCGCCAGCTGCTGCTGGATGAAGCAGAGGGCGGGCTGATGGCCGCGCTGCGCGCCGACGATCTCGCCGATGAGGCGCGCCTGCTGCTGGCTTACCGCAGCGCTTCGCAGACGGTGGTCAGCATTGAGCTGACGCTGGTGGATCGGCAGCAGTCCGCGGCGGTGGAAGGGCGGGTGCTGCACTGGCTCCAGCAGCTCACGCAGCTCACCGCGCAGCAGCGCCAGCACGCGGCGCTGCTGGCGGATCGGCACTTTTCCCGGCTGCCGCCGATGGACCAGCTGCGCGAACGGGCGTTTGGCTTTGCGCCCGTGCAGGCAGCCGATGTGGATCTCAACGCGCTGCTGGAGGGGCTGCACCCGGCGCGCGCGACCCGCCTGCGCATCTCCGATCGGCCACTGCCGCTGCGGGCTGCGCAGGGGTTCCCCTTACGCTACCAGCCGGGGCCGTTTAAACCGGCACGCCGTGCTGGCCCGGATCTGCGCTTCTATCCGCAGCCTGGCGGCACGGTAACGCCGACATTGCCGGTGCATCAGGCATTACTCCACCATCAGCCCGGCCCTGAGCAACCGATCCTGCTGCTCAGCCCGCTGGAGGCGCTGCCTGCGTCCTGGGGCGAGATCCTGCAGGCCAGCCTGCGATCGCTGGCGGCCAGCTGCGTGCATCAGGATGCCGCACTCAGCGTCAGCCGCCATCAGGGGCTGTGGTTGATCCAGCTCAGCGCCAGCCCGCTGCTGATGGTGAGCACGCTGAGCGATCTGATCGTCCGCCTGCGATCGCTCGCGCCTCAGGCGATCGCCCAGGGCAAACGCGCACATCAGCGCCAGCAGCAGACGCGGCATGCAGGCATTGCGGTACGTGCGCTGCTGGAGGCGTTACCGGAACTGCTGCAGGCGGCCGCTGACACTCCGGCAGGCAACATGCTGCCGCACGTTGCCTGGCAGGCCACGCTGGAAGGGGGCGACGCGGCGCTGCATCAACAGCTGGCGCAGCTGCTGAGTGCCTTCCCCGGCGCAATCAACCCGGCGGTGCGCGCCTTGCCCGAGCCCATCGCGCCGCAGCCTGAATATGCCATTGCCACCGCCAGCCCCGACGCCGCGCTGCTGCTGTTCTGCCCACTGGCAGAGAACAGCGCCGCATGCCTCGCCGCGTGGCAGCTGCTGGCGCTGATCTATCAGCCGGCTTTTTTCCAGCGCCTGCGCGTGGAGCAGAATATTGGCTATGTGGTCAGCTGTCGTTTTCAGCAGGTGGCGGGCCAGCCTGGCATCCTGTTTGCGCTACAGTCGCCCACCTTCAGCGTGGCGCAGCTGTGGCAGTGCATTGACAAATTTTTATCGCAGATGACGCAGCAGCTGGCCGCAATGACGGCGCAGCAGCTGGCGGATAATCAGGCGGTGTTAACCGAGTCGCTGGACAGCAGCAGCCAGGACGCGCTGGTGCTCAGCCTTGAGCGCTGGCAGCAGCGCCAGAGCGTTGCCGCGCCGCTGACGCAGGGCGCGATTGCCGGGCTGGGCCTCGAACGGCTTCAGCATTGCCACCTGCAGCTGTGCCAGCAGCGTGAACGCTGGTGGCGGGTGAGTAATCAGCTTAAATGAGGGGGCAGGCCATCTGATATGACCTAATGTGACGTGATTACCAGCTAAGTTTCTCGCCGCTGGCTTTTACATTTTGTTTGTACATCATATCTAAGTTGTTGTAATTACACATATCAATAGCGCCCTGGCAATAATCCGCAATCACTTTGTCCATTACTGGGCGATTTTTGGCTTGTGTCATCTGCTTGAAAGCCTTGAGGTTTTGCTTTTCCATCATGCGCAACGTGGTAGGTTGGCACATATCGATACTGCCTTCACAGTAGTCTTTTTTCACTTTTGCCTGAATGTATTCAATCACTTCTTTTTTTTGGGCTTCCGACCCGTCGAAATCCATTGGATGAATAAAGGCAGCGTGCAGATTAAAAGCAGCAGTGAACAGGGCTAACCCCAGAATTTTTTTCATGAACATCTTCCATGGTTGTTAAATCATTAGCTGTGTTGCTGAATTCTAACATCAACGCAAAAAATTGTTGAATACCGAGCCTTAAACACCGCATAAAATATTTCGGGCTTATCCCAGTCAGGCGCCAGCCTTCAACACTGGTTTCAGAGAGGGTACGCAAAATCTTTATCCGTTGGTTCCCGCGCTAATCCAGGGCAAAGCGTGCACTTATCGCCTGCTGATTCCTCTTCCGCCTGCAACATTGTGTCGCGTGGATGCTGGGGGCGTTTCACCAGCTGGATATCAGCGAAGCCTCGCCGCGGGATATGACCCTGGCGCAGGCGCTGCAGCTGACCGGATAGTCGCGCCAGTGAAAAATATTTTCACCCGACCGCAACCTTTGCCCAAACTCCAGCGAAACTCCAGTTAAGGTCATCAGGCACTCTGCCTTTTTTCATACTGGAGAAACAACATGCGTTACAAAACCTCGTTAAGTACGCTGGCTGCCGCAGCCGTTCTGAGCCTGACACTGCCCGTCACCTCCGCGCTCGCCGCGCTGCAGGTGGGCGAGAAAGCCCCCGATTTCAACCTGAGCGCTGCGCTGGCGGGTAAAGCCACCACCTTTAATCTGCAGCAGGCGCTGCAAAAAGGGCCGGTGGTGCTCTACTTCTTCCCGGCCGCCTTCAGCGCGGGCTGCACGCTGGAAGCGCACGATTTCGCCGAAGCCACCGATGAGTTCAAAAAACAGGGCGCCACCGTGATTGGCGTTACCGCCGGTAACGTTGACCAGATTGCTAAATTCTCCCAGCTTGAGTGCCGCGACAAGTTCACCGTGGCCGCTGACCCAGGCGCGAAAGTGGCCGCAGAGTATAAAAGCACCATGGAGATGAAAGGCCAGACCCTCTCTGACCGTACCTCTTATGTGATTGCGCCCGATGGCAAAATCCTGCTGAGCTACACCGATAAAAACCCGGACGCGCATATCCAGAAAGCGCTGGACGCGGTGAAAAAATATCGTCAGGCCAACCCGGCTTAACTTCCTAACCTGAGTGGGTTCATCATGCTGACTGCCATCGCCGCCGCCTTCCTTGGCGGCATTATTCTCAATCTGATGCCGTGCGTGTTTCCGGTTATCTCGCTGAAGGCGCTGAGCCTGATCCGCCACCACGACAAGCCCGCCCAGGCGCGGGCTGAAGGGCTGGCGTTTCTGGCGGGCGTGGTGGTCACCATGCTGCTGCTGGTGGGCGTACTGCTGCTGGCCCGCTCCGGCGGCTCGGCGGTGGGCTGGGGCTTCCAGCTGCAGTCGCCGCTGGTGATTGCGCTGCTGATCCTGGTGATGCTGCTGTCGGCACTGAACCTGTTTGGCCTGTTTGAAGTGGGCATGTCGGTGCAGCGCGTCGGCGAAGTGGGCAGCGGGCGCGGCGGTCTGACCGGCTCGGCGCTGACCGGGGCGCTGGCGATTATCGTCGCCACCCCGTGCAGCGCGCCGTTTATGGCCAGCGCGGTCGGCTATGCGCTGACCCAGCCGCCCGCCGTCAGCGTGGTGATCTTTATCGCGCTGGCGCTCGGTTTTGCCGCGCCCTTTACTCTGGTCTCCTTCTTCCCGCTTCTGGCACGCGTGCTGCCAAAACCGGGCACCTGGATGGTGACGCTGAAGCATGCGCTGGCTTTCCCGATGCTCGCTGCGGTGGCGTGGCTAATCTGGGTGCTGGAGCGCCAGGCGGGATCGGCGGCGCTGGCGGCGATCCTCGGCTGCTGTCTGCTGGTGAGCTTTGCCGCCTGGCTGTATGGCATGGCGCAGAAACGCCGTATGATGGGCCAGCGCCACTGGGCGCTGCACACTGCTACCGCGCTATTTATTTTGCTGGCGGTGCCGCCGCTGGCTAACCTTAAAGCGTCGGCGGATGAGCCAGGCAGCGCGCAAGCTTCTGAAGCCGCCGCCGCCGTGGCGTGGTCCCCGGCCAACGTCGATGCGATTAAAGGGCAGGGCAAACCGATCCTGGTGAACTTTACCGCGTCATGGTGCATTACCTGCCAGGTGAACGACCGCACCTCGCTGTCGACCCAGGCGGTGAAGGCGGCAATGGCGCGTACCGATACCATCTATATGGTCGCCGACTCGACAAAGTACAATCCGGACGTGGAGCAGGCGCTGAGTGATTTTGGCCGGGGTGGATTACCGCTCTACGTGGTTTATCCGGCCGACGGCGGTAAGCCGGTGGTGCTGCCGCAGGTGCTGACGCCAAACATTGTGATTTCGGCGCTCGATAAAGCGACAGCCGGCGCAAAAAAAACGTAAACAGACGGGAGTAAACCTCTGCGTAATGCGATGCCTTAAGTTTCTCAGGTCAGGCAATGGCGGACACTGACGCCCGCGCGCGGTTATGGCCAGCACTCATGGCCCGTGCCCAGGCAGGCGACAGAGACGCCTATAACCAGCTGCTGAAAGCGATGGTGCCCGCCATCCGCGGCTTCGTGCGCAAAAAAATCGCCGATGAGGCGCTGATTGAGGATGTGATCCAGGAGACGTTAATGGCGATTCACCGCGTGCGTCACACCTACGATCCCCAGCGCCCGATCCTGCCGTGGGTGGCGGCGATCAGCGCGGCGCGGGCGATTGATGCTCTGCGCCAGCGCGGGCGCCGCCACGAAGTGCAGGATGACGAAGCGCTGCAGCAGCAGCCCGCCCGTGAAGGGGCTTATATCACCACCGAGGGTGAAGAGTTAAACGGTTATCTCGGCAGCCTGCCGCTGCGCCAGCGCGAGATCGTCGAATCGGTCCATCTGCGCGAGCAGAGCCTGGCGCAGGCGGCGGCGGAAAATAATCTGTCGCTCTCGGCGGTGAAATCACTGTTGCATCGCGCAATGCTCAACCTACGTAAATATGGAAGCGGTAATCATGAGAAATCATGACCATCTGATCGACAAACTTAGCGGCTCAGCCCGCCCGGTGAAGCGCACCTGGCCGACCGGCTGGCGCGTGGCTGCCTGGATCGCGGCGGTGCTGCCGTGCGGTACGCTCAGCAGCTGGGCGCTGCACTCCCGCTTCACCGACTGGACGCAGAGCGGGGCGCTGATGGCGCTCGCCACGCTGCTGCTCTCGCTGATTATCGGTGCCAGCACTATCGCCGGGGCGTTTAACCTCAGCATCGCAGGCCGCAAGCCGCTCGGGCTGCGCTGGGCCGCGCTGCTGGCCGTGCTGTGGCTGGGGCTCAACCTGCTGAACACCGCGCCCACTGCCGCCGTCCCGCAGCATGGTCGCTTCGGCGAGGGCATCCACTGCTATCTGTTTATGCTCTCCGCCAGCCTGCCGATGATTGTCATCTCCATCATCAGCCTGCAGCGCACCCGTTCGCTCTATCCGCGCCAAAGCCTGGCGCTGGCCGGCTGCGGCATCGCTTTTATGTCCTCGATGCTGCTGTCGCTGTGCCATGAAATCCACCTGCACGCGCTGGACTTCGCCATGCACCTCGCGGCGGGCGTGACGATTGTGGTATTGACGGTGGTGCTGGGGAGGCGGTGGATTGGGGTGGATGGCAATATGATCTGAGAGTGACCTGCCTCAAGTCGTTTCTAACGACCCGGCTGGATGGTGATAGTGAGCGGTAAGAATAATGCAAATTTGCACTTGTGCACAGTGCAGGTGTGCGTTATTGTGTGCTCTATCGTTTGAGAAGGAGACTCTTACGGCATGCTAAGACATATCGATAGTTTCAGGGATGAGTGGCTGATGGATTTTTTCATATACGGCAAAGCGCATAGAAAGATCCCATCAACTATCGAATCCGCTCTTGCAAGAAAACTCGACATTATCAATGCGGCGGCCACATACAAAGATTTGAAATCGCCACCGGGAAATCGTTACGAAGAGCTGAGTCCACCTTTAGATGAGTATTCTGCTATTCGAGTGAATCAGCAATATCGGCTGATTTTTAGATGGGTTGACGGTAAGGCTTTAGACTTGTACCTGGATCCGCACAACTACAAAAATCACAAATGATAAATGTAGACCCAGATTAAACAGCAGGCAGTGTTACTTAAGTGTCTCGCTTCAGAGTGTTTGAACTTAAAAGAGAGTAAGTCATGAAACAGGCAACCCGTAAACCGAGTACTGTTGGGGATATTCTTCAATACGAATATCTGGAACCGCTTGGATTAAAAATCAATGATTTAGCTCAGATGATCAATATGCATCGCAATTCTGTTAGCGCACTGGTCAATAACAACCGCAAACTAACGCCTGACATGGCCTTCAGGCTGGCCGCTGCATTTGAAACCAGCGTCGAGTTTTGGTTAAACCTGCAGAACAGCGTTGATATTTGGGAAGTTGAAAATGATGCACGCGCTCAGGAAGAGATTAGCCGGGTAACTTCCGTAATGGAATTTATGGCGAAGAGAAAAAGCCAGGAAGAACAGGCGGCATAGTGTTTTTAGCCTGTAATTAAAGGATATGATTGCCTTTTATCCCAGGCGGGCGATACGCGATCTGGCTTCGTCAAGGTGATGGCGCAATGCGTCAAGGCACGGGGCGAAACGGGGGGAGAAGCGGCCGCAGCCGCTGGCGGCAGCATAGAAGTTTTCGGCCAGCTCCAGCGCCTGCTGCCAGATTTCCCTGCTAATCACCTGCGGCAGCGACACCGGGCGCAGCGCGTTTACGATTGCGCCCCCCGCTCTGGGAGCGAACCCCATCGGCAGCATGTCGTAGGCGGGCGCGAGTTGATACGGGCGACCATGATCGCTGATGAACGACAGGTTTCCGTGGTGCATGTCGGTATTGCCAATCAGCGTCCCGAATGCCCAAAGCCGGGCGGTGCCGGCTGCGGCTTCTGGCTGAACATGTCCCGCGGCGACAAGGCTGTTCACCAGATCGGGCCAGTAAGCCCTGGCATTGCCGACAAACTCTGCATCGAGTGCCCGCAGCGAGAAGACGCCAATACGGCCCAGTTTGCCCACGCGGTCGAAGCGGGGGATCTCAAGGAAGCGCTGACCAGCAAAATCTACGATCTCTGTTGCTACCCCAACCACTCTCAGCGCCAGGTGCTCGGCCAGCAGCAGATCGCGCCAGCGTTCGCTAACCGGGTTATCGTCCAGAGCCGAAAATTTTACTAATACGTGACCACGATCCGTATAGGTGCAGAACTTAGGCTGCTCACCGCCAGCAGATGACCCTGGTGCCTCACCGGCCCCTGCCGCCAGCGCCAGCGCGGGATACCCCATGGCGCGCTCAACCGGGGTGGGCTCCGGCATCTCGAGGAAACGCTCCCGCGCCTGCTCGCCAATCAGCAGATTGCCGATAGCATCATGACCCTGTGCGAGCAATGCCCTGACCACATCCGCGTCTGTCCACTGCTCTGGATTCGAGGGCAGGCCGAGTTCGGTCGCATACTTTGATGCATAGGCTCGCCCGAGATACCCCTGCGGACGCATGTCAAACAGCCACCACGGCAGCCCGTCGCTGTGAAGGCTCACGCCGTCACTCTGCATCATGACAAACCCTTCCGGACGAACCGGAATAAGCTCGCCAAGAGGCCTGACGCGCCCTTCATCGCTGATGCGGTAAATGGGGGCAGATCGGAATCCGCGCCAGGCATCATGCAGGGCATACTGAATAGATGGACCCGCTCCGATTCGCACAATCTCCTCGCCGAGAATCCGCAATGCACGGGACAGCGTTGGCTGGCTAATACCCATTATTTCAGTCAGTTGTCGGGAAGTCATCGGCCCTTGGTTGAGCAACTGGCGTATCCTGTCAGAGCGTTCTGGCATAAGGTTGAATCACTTTGTGAATAGGTAGATGAATAGATAATCTATCAGTTAAATATTAACCAGTCACTATCCGGATGGGGCAGAGGGAGAACAGGGCGACACTTTGGCGACACAAAGTTTGAGAAACAAAAAAGCCACCCCTTTCAGGATGGCTTAATCGTATGATTCTAAAGCTAAAATCTGGTGGCCCCAGCTGGACTTGAACCAGCGACCAAGCGATTATGAGTCGCGTGCTCTAACCAACTGAGCTATGGGGCCTGAGGCGCAGGATTATAATGTAACTGCGCGGCCCGATCCAGCGCTTAACCGTTGTCTGCTGCAATTCCAGGCAAATTTATTTTGGCCGGAACTGGTTGAATCATAACCGTTATCTGCCGCAGGCCGCGCCGCGCAGGCGTTAACGGTAGCGTGACGCTGACCGATCGCGTGATAAATCGGGGATCAGCGCCGCACGACTTGCCTCGTAGGCCTGCCATTTCTCAATGTTTTCCAGTGACGCAATCGTCACGCTCTCGCCCAGGTCGAGTCCCGCCAGCGCGGCATCAACCAGCGTATCGACCTCCATAATCATCTGCGGCGGCACCTCGTCCAGTGATTTGCCGGAGCGCTCGAAAATTTCGGTGCGCGTTATGCCCGGCAGCACCGCCTGCACGCGCACGCCGTGCGCACTCAGCGACGCTTCCAGCGAACGGCTGAAGGTCAGCACAAATGATTTACTGGCGTTATACGCGCCGTTGAACATCTCATGCACCAGCGCCAGCACCGAAGCCACGTTGATCAGCGTACCGTGGCCGCGAGCTTTAAATGCATTGCCTGCGGCGTGCGCAAGGCGGGTAGGGGCGAGGATATTCAGCGCAATCATCGTCTCTACCCTGTCGATATCGTTATCGAGGAAGTCGCCATCCACGCTCATTCCGGCATTATTCACCAGCAGGCTGATGCTGGCGTCGCTGCGCAGGCGCTGCTCAACGCGGGCAAGGTCCTGCTTATTGGTCAGGTCCGCCGCTAGCACTTCGCTGCTGATGCCGTATTTGTCGGCCAGCTGCTGCGCCAGCTTCTCTAACCGCTGCTGGTCACGCGCCACCAGCAGCACGTTATAGCCGCGTGCCGCCAGGCGCTCGGCATAGACCGCGCCAATACCGCTCGACGCGCCCGTAATCACTGCCGTACCCAAAGTTGCCGTTGTCATGGTTATTCCTCTATATGATGGTCATCATGTTTGCCCTGAGCTAATATGACGGTCATCATATATACTGTCAATACGCCACCCGCATTGAATATGACGATCATAATAATTACTCTGATAGCCCTTGCCTGTGGGCGCTCATTCAGGAAGCCGTTATGTCAGAAGCAGTCAGTCACAAAGAACGTACCCGCCAGCGCATTCTCGATGAGGCGGCGGCGATCATGCGCGTGGTCGGCACCGAGGGGATCGGCGTAGCGGCGCTGATGAAGCGCGTTGGGCTGACCCACGGCGGCTTCTATGCGCACTTTAGCTCGCGTGACGATCTGGTGGCGCAGGTGGTCGGGCAGATGTTCGATCAGACCCACGCGCGCGTGCGCAGCGAAATAAGCGACGGCAGCGTCGCGCAGCAGCTGGCACAGCTGATTGACCTCTACCTGTCGCCCGAGGCGCGTAATGCACCGGAGTGCAGCTGCCCGCTGCCGTCACTGAGCGGTGAAGCTTCGCGCCTGCCGCCGGAGGCACGTCAGCGCTTTGACCAGGGGATTCAGGCGATGCATGCTTTGCTGGTGCAGTGGCTGAGTGCGCTGGGGCATGAAGAAGCACGAATGCTGGCGAGTTCGGTGCAGGCGGAGATGATCGGCGCGATGGCGCTGGCGCGCGCGATACCGGATGAAGCCCGTGCCGGGAGTGCGCTACAGGCGTCGCGCACCGCGCTTAAGCAGCGTATCGGGATTTAAATCAGCGGCGGGTGGTAGATGGCACTGCTCCAGTGGCGGCTGCTGGCGTGTTTCTCCCCCAGCCAGCCGAGCTTGCGCAGCTGGCGCGCAATCAGTTTGTTCATGATGCCGTGACCGACCAGCAGCACATCGCCGTGCCGGGATAGCGCAATCAGCTGCAGGGCGGCACGCGCCGCGCGCTGCTTTGCCTCGGCGTATGACTCCACCTCCCCTTTGTAGCCAAACAGCCACATTGCGCGCAGCAGCGGCAGCCACAGCAGCGGCGGCAGAGCAGGGAACGCCAGCGGCATCACCGGCATCGCCACCTCACGGTATAACGCATCGACGTGCTGCGCCTGCCTGCCCAGCTTCGCCAGCGACGAACGCGCGCGCGGCAGCGGGCTGGTGACGATCACCTGCGCCCGCGCCGCCAGCCGCAGGCTGCGTTCCGGCGGACGATCGCAGATCTCAGCCAGATCGTAGGCCTCGCACCACTGCGCCATCGCCAGCGCCGAGCGGCGGCCGGGGAGGTGGTGGTCGGGTTTACCGTGGCGCATCAGAGTTATGGTCATCGCATCTCGCCTGCTTATTCCGTCCGTCAGCTTAACCACTCCCCGGCATCAAGACAAACGCCCCGGCATTTTTCAGACGATGTCATCAAAGCGCAACATCCAGCGGTTAAAAACGTCGGGCCAGCGCGCGGTTTAACCTCATTTGTCTTAAGTTTTGCTGCCCCGTGGCGCGATGGAAAAAAATTGCATGTTTTTCACACGATTCAGCCCGTTGATTTTATTTGATTTTTTGGCAGCTCCTGGTTGTGAATGTCAAGATAATCTAATTAATTGTGCTGCGATGGCTTGATTTATCTACCCGCGTAGATACAATAGCTCCGTAGTGAAAATTCACGGTGCTTGATGGTTAGCAGTCACCTGAAGGTCAACTTAGTTTCGCGTAACTTATACGACTGGTCATTTTTAGACCGGCGGCGCAAAGCGAAGAAGCGTTCCAACACCAGGGAACCTTACACGACCTTTCGTCATGGCTTTTATATCAGCATCTTCACTGGCGAATTTTCCTCTGCGGAGGAGTGCGAACCAGGGAAGGTGACAAACTGAACTCCTCACATCAGGGAAATTTTCATGTCTACACCGCAAAACGTCGCATCGGATAGTGCAATGCCAGCCACCTCGGCGGCAGATGAACGTTTAACCACCCCCGAAGGACGCAAAGATTTCTGGCGTGCCACCTTGTCCTGCTGGCTCGGCACGGCGATGGAATATGCCGATTTCGCGTTATATGGTCTTGCCGCCGGGATTATCTTTGGCGATGTCTTCTTCCCCGAAGCCACTCCCGCCATGGCACTGCTTTCCACCTTCGCGACCTGGTCTGTCGGCTTTATTGCCCGCCCGATTGGCGCACTGTTCTTTGGCTGGCTGGGCGACCGTAAGGGTCGTAAAGTCGTCATGGTCTCCACCATCATCCTGATGGGCGCTTCCACCACCCTTATCGGTCTTATCCCCAGCTATGCTTCAATTGGCCTGTGGGCGCCTGCCTGTCTGGTGGTCCTGCGCTTTAGCCAGGGCTTTGGCGCAGGGGCGGAGCTGTCCGGCGGCACGGTGATGCTGGGCGAATATGCCCCGGCGCAGCGGCGTGGGCTGGTCTCTTCGATTATTGCTCTTGGCTCCAACAGCGGTACGCTGGTGGCGTCACTGGTGTGGCTGGCGGTGGTGCAGATGGACCAGCAGTCATTGCAGGAGTGGGGCTGGCGTATTCCGTTCCTGTGCAGCTCGCTGATTGCGCTGGTGGCACTGTGGATCCGCCGCCATCTGCGAGAAACGCCGGTATTTGAACGCAAGAAAGCGGAAGTTGAAGCGCAGCGTGAGCAGCGAATCGCCGCGCAGCCGCAGGAGGCCGATACCCGCGGTTTCTGGCGCCGTAGCCGTGCCTTCCTGACCATGATTGGCCTGCGCATCGGTGAGAACGGCCCGTCGTATCTGGCCCAGGGCTTTATCATTGGTTACGTGGTGAAAGTGCTGGCGGTGGATAAGTCCGTTGCCACCACCGCCGTATTTATCGCCTCGCTGCTCGGCTTCCTGATTATCCCGCTGGCCGGCTGGCTCTCGGACCGCTTCGGTCGTCGCATTACCTATCGCTGCTTCTGTCTGCTGTTAATCCTCTACGCCTTCCCGGCTTTTATGCTGCTCGATTCGCGCGAGCCGGCGATTGTCATTGCCACCATCGTCACCGGCATGGGGCTGGCATCGCTCGGGATCTTTGGCGTGCAGGCCGCGTGGGGCGTTGAGATGTTCGGGGTAACCCACCGCTACACTAAAATGGCGACGGCGAAAGAGATTGGCTCGATTCTCTCCGGCGGCACCGCGCCGCTAGTGGCTGCGGCGCTGCTCTCCTGGACCGGGCACTGGTGGCCGATTGCGACCTATTTTGCGGTGATGGCGGGCATTGGCTTCCTTACCACCTTTGTGGCACCGGAAACCCGCGGGCGCGATCTTAATGACCCGAACGATGCGATATAAACAGGGATAACGAACTCAAAGGATGCGTGAGCCGGGAACCTGTTCCCGGCTTTGAGCTGTTTCAAACCAAAGGAAAATGCCTGTGAGCAAACAGAACCCTCAGCGCGCAACCCGCGCCGATGTGGCGAAAGAGGCAGGAACCTCGGTGGCGGTGGTGAGCTACGTTGTCAACAACGGCCCGCGCCCGGTGGCCCCGGCCACGCGCGAGCGCGTGCTGGCGGCGATTAAAAAGATCGGATATCGCCCGAACAACGTGGCGCGAGCGCTGGCTTCCGGCACCACCAAAACCTACGGGCTGGTGGTGCCGAATATCAACAATGCGTTTATCGCCTCGCTGGCAAATGCCTTGCAGCAGGAAGCTCAGGCCAATGACATGGTGATGCTGCTCGGCGACTCTGGCGATAACCGCAAGCGCGAGCTGCAGCTGATCAACAATCTGCTCGGCCAGCAGGTCAACGGCCTGATTTACACCAGCGTCGATCGCCACCCCTATATTGATGTTCTGCAGGCCAGCAATACGCCGTTTGTGATGCTGGACAGAGTCGATCCCAGCCTGCAGGTCAGCGTGCTGCGCGTTGATGAGCGCGCGGCTTCGCGCCAGGTGACGGCGGTGGGGATTATCTCCGGCCCGCTGGAGATGCTTAACGCGCAGGATCGTCTGCAGGGCTGGCGCGAAGCGCTGGCTGAACAGGGCGTGGCGCAGCGCGAAGAGTGGGTTTTCGCCGCGCCTTACACCCGCAGCGGCGGTTATCAGGCGGCACAGCAGATGCTGCAGGGCGCCACTCGTCCACGCGCGCTGTTCACCGCCAACGAAGCGCAGGCGATTGGCTGCATCCGTGCGCTCTCCGAGCAGGGGATCCGCGTCCCGCACGATATTGCGCTGGTCTGTTTCAACGGCACCGAGCAATCCGCCTTTCATGTTCCTTCGCTGACCACGGTACGTCAGCCGGTGCAGGAGATGGCAAAAACCGCGATTAAGATGCTCGCGGCATGGAAAGGAGAGACCACGCTGCGTGAGTTTTCTCACCAGCTGGAAATTGGCGAGTCCTGTGGCTGCAAGCTGGCCCGATAATAAGAAACCGATAAATGAAACGATTAATTATTGATTGCGATCCGGGGAATGGTATTGCAGGCGCCAACGTCGATGACGGGCTGGCTATCGCGCTGGCGATGGCCGCGCCGGAGATCTCGCTGGAGCTGATCACCATCGTGGCGGGCAACACGCCCAGCGATGTCGGATACAGCGTGGCGAAAGATCTGATGGAGCGCACCGGGCAAGCGGTGCCGGTGATCAAAGGTGCGGATGCCGCACTGTGTGAACCCGCCGCCGCCTGGCGTGAAGCGCTGGATACGCGGGTGCACACCAGCCAGCTGGCACATCTGTGGCGCGGCGTGCGTCAGCCGCCGCCCTGTTCACCGCCGCCGCAGGAGGCTGCCGATGCGATGGGGCAGCTGATTTGCGCCAACCCGGGCAAAATTACCCTGGTGGCGATCGGCCCGCTGACCAATGTGGCGCTGGCGCTGGAGCGTTACCCGGAGATGGCCGATGCGGTGCAGGAGATCGCCATTATGGGCGGGGTGTTTGCGCTGGACGACTTTATTAAAGACACCAACTTTGGCATCGACCCGGAAGCGGCGCACAAGGTGCTGAGCAGCGGGGCAAACATCACCCTGGTGCCGATGGATGTCACCAGCCAGACGCTGATGACCCATCAGGATCTGAATCGCATCGCTAAAATCGATACGGTGCTGGCGCGCTTTGTCACCGAGACGCTGCGCCCGTGGATTGACTATTCCATCCATACCCGTCATCTGCCGGGCTGCTGGATCCACGATGCGCTGGTGGTGGCGTGGCTGCTGAATCAGCAGGTGGCGACCGCCGCTGACTATTTTGTCGATGTCGAGCTGCGGCCGGGCATGACGCGCGGGAAATCCTGGCGTTTCCGCCAGCCGCTGCGGGTGGATGTGGGTATCGGTCAGCCGCAGGGTGGGTTAGTCCACGTGCTGCAGACGGTGAATAACCAGCGCCTGCTGGGGATGCTGGAGCGTTACCTGGCAAAGCCGTTGGCTTAAATCCCGGGTCGGGCATGCCCGCCCCACCGTAGGGGACGACCATTTTTTCCGGTCGTCCCGTGCCGATGATTTGCACCCATTACGATGAAGACCATTTTTTCCGGTCGTCCCGTGCCGATGATATACATCGGGTGTTTATGTCGTGACACTACGCCAGCGCCACATATCTATCGCCAGCAGCACCAGCAGGCTGGCGCCCATCACCGGCAAGCTCACCGCCGCAACCGCAACGATCACCAGCAGCAGGAAACGGGCGCTGATTGAAAGCGGGCGCCAGCAGCCGAGCAGGGTATCCAGCGGGGCAACCTTGCCACCCGCCGGGCGGCGCAGCCACCACATGCGGTAGCCGATGACGATCATCACGCACAGCCCAAGGCCAAACAGCGCCAGCACCAGCTGATTCGCCAGCCCGAACAGCACCCCCATATGCGCATCCACGCCCCAGCGCGTCAGCTTCGCCAGCAGGCCAAACTGGGCGAACTCCACCTTATCAATCACCTGATTATTCTGCGGATTGACCGCCACGCTGTCGACCTGGGTTGGCCAGCTGCGGTCAATCTCATTCACCGTCCAGGCCTTATCCGCCTGGTAAGCGGGGCGGATCTCAAGCTTCGCCGCATCAATCCCGGCTGCCCGCGCTGCGCTGAGCACGCGATCAAACTGTGCGGGATGGATCGCCACTTGCGCGGCATCGTGCGCCATCATCATATGGCCCTGATGCTCGGCGTGTTCATCCATCGGCATCGCCATCGCCGGTTCGGGATGCAGGGCCGTATTGACCTGGGGTGTTAACCAGCCGAAATGGCTGCGCAATTGGGCGATATTCTCTCCGGCCCAGCGCGACCACGTCAGCCCGGTGGCGGAGAAAAATACCAGACCAAGCAGCAGCGCCAGCCCGAGCGTGGTGTGCCAGTGGCGCTGCCCGGCCAGGCGCTGCGCGCGCGTTGGCTGCGCACTGGCTTTACGGCGCGGCGGGCGGCGGGTGGCCCACAGCAGAGCACCGCCCAGCGCGGCTATCCACAGCCAGCTGGCGGCCAGTTCGCTGTAGTTGCGCCCGACCTCGCCCAGCAGCAGGCTGCGGTGCAGATAGTCGAGCCAGGTGCGCAGCGGCAGGATGCCGCTGGTGCCGTAGACGGTCAGCGAGCCGCGCACTTCCAGCGTTTTCGGGTCGATAAATATCGCCTGGCTCTCCGACGGTCCCAGACCGGGGCGGGAAAACATCACTCGCGTGGTTTCGCCCTCGTGCGGGGCCGGGCGTACCGCCACAATCCTCGCACCAGGTCCGTTCAACTCGCTGGCGCGCGCCACCTGGGCAGACAGCGGCTGGTCCACACCGCTGGAGGTGGTAAACAGCTGCTGATGATACAGCGCCTTTTCCAGCTGCGGGGTCAGCACATACAGCGTGCCGGTCAGCGCGGCGATAAAGATAAACGGGGCGATAAACAGCCCGATATAGAAATGCAGGCGACGCAGCAGCGGCAGCACGCTGCTGCGGCTCTGGCTGGCGTGCAGGGGGATAGGTTTCAGTTGTTCTGACATAGTCTCTTCCATCCGCCTGATAAACAGGCATCCATCAGGGCCTGCGCACGGGCAGGCAATAAATGACGTGATTACAGGAAAGCGACTGTCTGCGGCGGGGCGCGAGGGTGGAAATAGCGGGGAACAATGCGTGCGGCAACCGACTGCACCAGCGGCAGCTGGGGCGGTTTGGCCGCCTGAAGCGCCGACCACAGCAGCGGCAGCACCAGCATGTCGAGCGGCAGGTGCGCCAGCAGCACGCAGTAGCCGCAGGCGCTGTCATCCATCATTGATAGCGGATGATGGTCCGGCATCGGCGGGTCCATCGCCGGCATCCCGGCCATCTCCATCTCCATACCCATCGCATGATGCATCATCATGCTGTCACCGCCGCGCCGATCCGCCAGTGATTTGGAAATCACCGGAGCAACAAACAGCAGCAGTATCGCCAGCAGGCCAAGCCAGGCGGCCTGCCGACTGCGGGTATAAGAAAATTCGCATAGAGACATGCGCGGATTGTACGTGAATTGATTGCCGGGATGGAAAAGATTGTTGCTCAGATTAAGGCGATTTAAGTTGAAACACGGTTAGTGGGCTAATGATTACATGGGTAATAGAATGAAACGCGCGCTTACAGCCTGAATCTAAGCCTGACAAAAGGCCGCCCGGAAACACCTGTATTACATGTTATAAACAAAAGGTTAACACCCCTCTCGCCCTATAAGACAGGATCTGACCCTATGTTTAACTGGACTTCGACCCAGCGCAACGTGGCGTTTGCCAGCTTTGCCAGCTGGACGCTGGACGCGTTTGACTTCTTTATTCTGGTCTTCGTGTTGAGCGATATTGCCGCAAACTTTAATACTAAAATTTCCGAGGTTTCGCTGGCGATTATGCTGACGCTGGCGGTGCGACCGATTGGCGCGCTGCTGTTTGGCCGCCTGGCAGAGAAATTTGGCCGCCGCCCGATCCTGATGGTGAATATCATCACCTTCACCATTTTCGAACTGCTGTCGGCCTGGTCGCCGACGCTGGAGTGGTTCCTGGTGTTCCGCGTGATTTACGGCGTGGCGATGGGCGGAGTGTGGGGCGTGGCCTCCTCGCTGGCGATGGAAACCATTCCTGACCGTTCACGCGGGCTGATGTCGGGCGTATTCCAGGCGGGCTATCCGTGCGGTTACCTGCTGGCGTCGGTGATCTTCGGCCTGTGCTACAGCCTGGTCGGCTGGCGCGGCATGTTCCTGATTGGCGCACTGCCTATCCTGCTGCTGCCGTTTATCTATTTCAAAGTGCCGGAGTCGCCGGTGTGGCTGGCGGCACGCGAGCGCAAAGAGAGCAGCGCGCTGATGCCGGTATTGAAAAGCCACTGGAAGCTGTGTGTCTATCTGGTGCTGCTGATGGCCTGCTTTAACTTCTTCAGCCACGGCACGCAGGATCTCTACCCAACCTTCCTTAAGGTACAGCACGGCTTAGAGCCGCACGTCATCAGCATCATTGCTATTTGCTACAACATCGCCGCCATGCTGGGCGGCGTCTTCTTTGGTTCGCTGTCGGAGAAGATCGGGCGTAAAAAGGCAATGATGATTGCCGCGTTCCTTGCGCTGCCGGTGCTGCCGCTGTGGGCTTTCTCCAGCGGCTCCTGGGCTGTGGGCATCGGTGCATTCCTTATGCAGTTTATGGTGCAGGGAGCCTGGGGCGTGGTGCCGACCTATCTCACCGAGCTGGTGCCGGCCAATGCGCGTGCGGTGCTGCCGGGTTTTGTCTACCAGCTGGGGAATCTGATTGCCTCGGTCAATGCTACGCTGCAGTCAAAAATCGCGGAGGCGCACGGCAACAATTACGGTCTGGCGATGGCGATTGTGGCGGGCACCGTCGCGGTGCTGATCTGCGTGATTGTCGCCTTCGGGCGCGAAACGCGCGGCGTCAAAATCTCCGGGGAACCTTAAATAAAGTAGGGGCGAGGCATGCCTCGCCCTGGGTCAGGCATGCCTGACCCCTACGGATTCATCGGCGGTTGGCGCATATCCAAATCTCCGGGTAGGGGCGAGGCATGCCTTGCCCTGGGTCAGACATGCCTGACCCCTACGGATTCATCGGTGGTTGGCGCATATCCAAATCTCCGGGTAGGGGCGAGGCATGCCTCGCCCTGGGTCAGACATGCCTGACCCCTACGGATTCATCGGTGGTTGGCATACATCCACCCATTCGGCGTCGGTGAGCTGCGCCATATAGTCGGGGGTAATGCGCACTGCGCTATGGATAGCGCCTGCGGCAGGCAGCACCTCGTCAAAATCCTTTAGCGACACATCACAATAGACGGTCAGCGGATGCTCCAGCCCGAACGGGCAGACGCCGCCGACCGGGTGCCCGGTCCAGGTGACCACTTCATCGGTACTCAGCATGCGCGCCTTGCTGCCTAGCGCCTCTTTCAGCTTACGGTTGTCCAGCCGCGCATCGCCACGGGTGACGATCAGCACCACGCGGTCTTTCACCTTCAGCGACAGGGTTTTGGCGATCTGCCCCGGGGTGACCCGGTGGGCTTTCGCCGCCAGATCGACGGTGGCAGTGCTTTCCGCCAGTTCAATGATGCTGATTTCGGGGGCGCGTTCGGCAAAAAACTGCCTGACAGATTCCAGACTCATGCTGTTCTCCTGAATTTTTAGCCGATAAAATTGCCATATTGTTAGCAATCTGTAAACGGCAAAAAATTCGCGCAGGATGAAAAAACAGCGGTGCTAATTACACTGTTCTCGATTTAATTTGGCTTAATATCTTATTCGGTGTGGGCAATAAAGCGTTTGTATTAAGTAAAGGAGAAGTTTTGAAAATGAATGAGCCTGTTATCCAGGCTCATTCATTTTTACAGCGCGTCGGCGGCCTGAGTCAGTGGTTTTTTAATCAAATCCTGATGGCTGAGGATAGTATTACGGCCCTGGTTTTTTGCCAGATATAATGCCCTATCTGCATTAGCCAGCGCAGTATCAAAATCCTCTTCAATCAGTGGCGCAATTCCGGCGCTGACGGTGACGTGTGTTGCGACCCGATCGTTAAAGTGATGAGGAATATCCAGGTCGAGCACGTACTGGCGGATGCGCTCGGCCAGCTTCAGGGCAATCGACTCATTCACGTTGGTCAGCAGCACCAAAAACTCTTCGCCGCCGTAGCGGCTGACGATATCGCGCGAGCGCACGGCATCACGGATCGCCACTGATACCCGCGCCAGCGCCTGGTCACCCATCGCATGGCCGTAATTGTCGTTATAGGCTTTGAAATGGTCGATATCCAGCAGCAGCACAAAGTGGCTGCCAGCGTGATTCTCCAGAATATTTTCCAGGCGGTTTTTCAGCCCGCGCCGGTTATACAGCCCGGTCAGCGGGTCAAGCATGCTGAGATCGCTGTAGGTCTCTTTCTCTTCATACAGCTGGCTCACCAACCGCCGGGTAAAGTGGTCGCGGCGGCGCTGCATCAGGTGGTGCAGGGTGAAGCCAATCAGCGGCAGCGTAATCGTGAACAGTATCAGCAGCGTGTTTTGCCCCTGATCGAGCATCAGCACCGCCACGGAGGCCGGGGCGGTATGCAGGCAAAAGGCCAGCAGGTGATCTCCCAGCGCAATGGCGCTGATAAAGAACACGCTGACCAGCGCCATCATCAGATAGCTGTCGTCAAAATAAAACGCCTGATTATACTTAACCACAATTTGCCACGCCCAAAGTATTCCGGTAATCAGCGCCGCAATATTTAATAGCGGAAATTTCCCTAAAGGCTTTAACAACATCCATATCAGTAAGGTGACGCTCATTATTACTATCGCGAGGGAGGGCTTGGTTACCATTGACGCGGCATAGCCATTCACGCGCAGCATGCAGAATGAAGCGGTAGCTGTGTTTAAAAATAGAAATAGCATCAGCGATAGCCGACGCTTGCTGTGCAGCAATTCATCGTAGCTTTGTATTTTCATTATGAATACTCATGACTGCCCTGAAATATCAAAACGCTATCATTGCGTGATGGCCGATATCCCAACCTGGAATAGTTTTGAGTTGTTATTATAAGAATTATCTTAATAGTGTTCGCTGCCAATCTACCACTTAAAGCTGGAACTGTCATCTGCGGGGTCAAAGTTTCAACAATGTTGCTGCAAAATGATAAGAACTATCATATGCTATTGGTAATCATTATCATTTGTAAGCGTGTGGATTAGGGGGGAAGCTGGATGATAGGTAAACGACTGGATAGCGGCTGGGGGATCCTGCTGCCGTGCGCCATGATGCCGCTGGTGGCGATGATGGAGCTGTCGTTCAGTGAATGGCGCGTACTGATGGTGGCGGCGTTCCTCGCAACCCTGGTGATGCTGTTTCATAAACGGCTGCGTCACTACATGCTGCTGCCATCGTGCATAGCACTGGCGGGCGGCGTTGCGGCGATTTCGGTGAATTTTACGTCAGGGTGATGAACGGATAAAACAGGGATGAACAGACAATAACAGGGAGTGTTGATATCAGAGAAAAACGGATGAAATACGGTGGGAGTCACTTATGAGGGATTCAACATGGTGCGAAGAGAGGGACTTGAACCCTCACGTCCGTTAAGACACTAACACCTGAA